>JARYLX010000040.1 GCA_029907415.1 Melioribacter sp. | reverse complement strand
CAACTCCGGGTGAATATTACTATGATCATAAGAAAGTCCATTGGGATTCAACAAAAGGAACAACATGGTTCCCTCAAATGGTACTGAGAATTAAACCTACAGGTTGGTTAGATTTTCGTTTAGCAAGTACCAAGAGTATAATTTATCCTGATTACCGAGCTGTCTCTCCGTTTTTGTATGTAGACACTTATAGTGCTCCAACTCTAAGATTGGGAAATCCATATTTAAAACCTGCAGTAACTCAAAATTATGATATTTACGCTTCGGTTTACGAACATCACATTGGATTATTTACAGCAGGATTCTTTTATAAAGAAATTAAAAATTTGATAGTACCTATCGAATACTATACTAAAGATGCATCTAAGATTCATTACAGATATAAACTGACACAAGCAGATTATACTACAATAAATACATGGACTAACTTAGATGAAACTTCTTATGTAAGAGGAATTGAATTGGACTGGCAAACTCATTTCTGGTATTTGCCGTCATTTTTAAAAGGATTAGTATTTAATATTAATTATACTCACATTAATTCAGTAACTCGTTATCCATATTTTAAGAGTGTTGCAACTGGTACAGGGGTATTTAAGAAATATAAATATATCGATACAACAAGAACTGGAAGATTAATAAATCAACCAAATGATATATTGAATTTAACTATTGGATATGATATCGGTGATTTTTCAGCAAGATTATCGTTCTTGTATCAGGATAATGTTTTGAGAAGTGCACATCCAGTTTATCAGGAACTTGATTCCTATACGGCTGCATATTACAGATGGGATTTTACAGCTTATCAAAAATTACCATGGTTGAAAGGCCTTCAAATATATTTGAATATCAATAATATTACCAACACACCTGACCGACAATTCGTTAGTACTTTAGAAAAATTATCTGGAGTAGAATATTATGGGACTACTGCAGATTTAGGAATTAGGTATTCATTTTAACATTATTGAATTTATCTAAAGGAGGTGATGAAAAAAGATAACATTTCGATAGTAACACATCTTTGTATTCAACCCAATAATTAATTAATCAAAACAAATTTAAAAAAAGGAGGGACCAATGAAAAAATATGCATTACTTTTGGTTTTCTTTCTGATATTATCACCGTATGTTTTTGCACAGGAAATGGTACTTGATCCAAATCAGTATGTCAATGCACAAATTGCTGCCGACACACTGGCAGACGGGTCACAAGCACATAAGGTTTATAAAGTAGAAAGCGGAAAGATTTATGCCTTTGATGGAGCTTTGGAAGTCGATTTTGACCTTGTAATTGAAGGTCCTTATAAAGGCTGGATTATGAACGACCCCAATCCACCTGTATTTCTCCAAACCCCAGGGGCTGACGGTAGAGCAAGAGATATGTTTAATTTAAGAGCAGGCGGCAGCATTGTATTAAAAAATATTTTGCTTAGTGGTCTTCATGGAAATGATGTTAATATTTCATCATTTGTTCGTAATTATGGTGGCTATAAAATTGTTTGGGATAATTGTGCATTTACTGATTATGTTGACCATTGCTCACGAACTACAGCTCCAACTGAAGAAATTACAATTACAAACTGCATTTTTATAAATGGGGTAAGAAGAAGCAGTTCTCCTTTCGGTGGTATGCCCATAAGAATTGATGCTGAATGTAAAAAATTTACTTTTGAAAATAATACCTCAGTTAATATGGGAAGAGAGTTTGGTAATGGCGGTAACTTCTTTACTTCAAAAATGTATGAACTGCACAATACGTTTGTAAATGGCCAGATTAATGCTCATGAGCTGCATTGGTACGAAGCAATTCAGGCAAATAATATTTATTATAATTGGAGCTGGAGAGGTCGTATGCCGAATACTAACGGTTACGAGACCTATTTTACAACATGGGAATATTTTACAGATGTAAAAGAAAAACTTGATTCTATTTCATTATATCATGGATTTAATGCAATGTATTTAGACCCAAGATTTTTACAATTTTATAAAACAGAATTTGCTGATACTTTAAAACAATGCCTGTTGTGGAATGCCGATGTTGATTCCACTATTTTAGCAGATAATGATTTTAGAATCGGGAAAAATTACTGGCAGATTGACCCCAAATTTATTCAGCTGCCCAATAATATTGATAGTATGATGGCATGGTTAAAATTTCATTGGTTGAAAGTAGGGACATACCGCGATTGGCGTATTGAACCTCCGGTAACTTATAATGCAGATGGTTTACCAGTTCTCAATTGGCCGCCTAAGTTTAATTTGAAATATACAAATGATACGCTGTTAACTGCCGGAACTGATGGATTACCACTTGGTGACCTTAACTGGTTCCCTGAGAAAAAAGCTATTTACCTTGCTAATAGAGACAAATATATTGCAGCTTTGCAGGATTCAATGGCAAATGCTAAATATGTTTATGTCCCAGGAGATAGTGTTTCAGCATTAATTACATGGAAAAATTATACTTCGGTTGAATCTTATAGCTCATCAATGCCAAATGAATATTACTTAAGCAATAACTATCCAAATCCTTTTAACCCAACTACAAAATTTGAATTTGGGTTACCTGCTCAATCAAAAGTTACTATTACTATCTATAACATCTTGGGTCAAAAAGTGTTTGAGTTAAAAGATAAGGATTTGCCGGCTGGAGTTCATACGTTCAACTTTAATGCTTATAATCTGAGCAGTGGTGTATATATTTATAATATTAATGCTGTAGGAGTTAATGGCAAGAATTACGTTGCTTCCAAAAAGATGATTTTAACGAAATAACAATTGAATATTGAGTGGTCAACCAATAACTTAATTTTGGTTGACCGCTATTTTTTATTAACAGATTTATAAAAACAAAACTTATTAATCATGATAAAACAAAATATTCATTTTATAATTTTATTTTCTATTTTGGTAAATATGAGCATTAGTGCTCAAAGATTTATTCCTCTCTGGAACAATAATATGCCCAACAGCAGAGGAATAAATATCAAAGATAGCATTGCAAATGAACGCATATACAAAGTTGGGAAACCGGGTATTTATGAATTTAAAGTTCCAGAATCACAAAATAAAAGAGCAGCTGTTCTTATCATACCTGGTGGAGGATATGTAAGATTAGCTTATGAAGTTGGTGGTTTTCAATTAGCAAAATGGTTTAACACAATTGGAATTAATGCATTTGTATTAATTCACAGACTTCCACAATCACCCGATGTAATTGAAAGTTATAAAGCACCTTTACAAGATGCTCAAAGAGCAATTAGATATATTCGTGCACATGCTAATGAGTACGGCATTGATACAAATAAAATTGGTGTAATGGGAGGTTCGGCTGGAGGACATTTAGCTGCCTGTCTTTCTACAATTAAAGATGATTGGTCGCACGTAAATGATTCTCTTGATGTTTATTCCTTCAAGCCAAATTTTACTATTTTAATTTCTCCTGTTATTACAATGGAATTACCATATGCCCATAAGGGTAGCAGAGATAATTTATTAGGAGAAAATCCATCTGAATTATTAGTTAAAAAGTTTTCATGTGAACAGCAAGTTGATTCAACTACTCCACCTGCTTTTATTGTTCATGCTATGGATGACAACGGGGTCAGCTGCATGAACAGCATTTTTTATTTTACTGCATTAAAGAAAAATGGGAAAGAAGATAAATCTTCTCTTCATATATATTCTGGTGGCAAACATAATATTGGTTTGAGAAATAATCCTCCATCAACAAATACATGGAGTCAATTAGCAGAATTGTGGCTAACAGAAATTTCAATTTTACCTTGAATATTTTTCAAATAAGTTTTTATTAAATATTCTTTCCTCCCTAAATAATTAGCATACACTTTTATTTAATTATAAATAAATATTTTTTGAGGAAAAAAATTATGAAACGAGCAATGGTGTTATTGATAGTTATCATTGTTCTCATTGGTAATATAAATTGGGCTCAGAAACAACAATTGGAAAAATTAGATAGAGGTTTGGTTGGAGTACCAGCTAAGGACAAAGGAATTTTTCTGAGCTGGCGCTTGCTGATATCTGATTCAACAAATGTAAAGTTTAATATTTATCGTAATAATATAAAAATTAATAAAGAGCCACTTCTAAATTCAACAAATTATGTTGATACTGCAGGAACATTAAATGATAAATATTTTGTTGTCCCAATTGTAAATGATGTTGAACAAGAAGCTTCAAAAGAAATTACACCTTGGAGCCAGATTTATAAAACAATCCCTTTGCAAAGACCAGAAGGAGGACAAACTCCTGATGGAGTTAATTATACATATAGTCCAAATGATGCAAGTGTAGCGGATTTAGATGGTGATGGTGAATATGAAATTGTACTTAAATGGGACCCTTCTAATTCGAAAGATAACTCACAAAGTGGTTACACAGGTAATGTATATCTTGATGGTTTAGAGTTTGATGGAACTTTACTCTGGCGCATAGACCTTGGAAAAAATATTAGAGCAGGTGCACATTACACACAGTTTATGGTTTATGATTTGGATGGAGATGGAAAAGCTGAGGTTGCATGTAAAACTGCAGATGGAACTATTGATGGTAAGGGGAATGTAATTGGGGATGCTAATGCTGACTATAGAAATTCAAGTGGATATATACTATCAGGACCTGAATATTTTACTATCTTTGATGGCAAAACTGGTGAAGCTTTAGCAACAACAAATTATTTGCCTCCTCGTGGGGATGTAAGTTCTTGGGGGGATTCTTATGGTAATAGAGTTGACCGTTTTCTTGCTTGTGTAGCTTATCTTGATGGCGAACATCCAAGTGTTGTGATGTGTAGAGGTTATTATACAAGAACTGTTCTTGTTGCATGGGACTGGAAAGATAATCAATTAAAAACAAGATGGATTTTTGACACAAATAATGGTTATCCTGATTACACAGGGCAGGGCAATCATAATTTAAGTGTTGCTGACCTTGATGGCGATGGAAAAGATGAAATTATTTATGGCGCAATGGCAATTGACGATGATGGTAAACCACTCTGGAATTCTCGTTTAGGACATGGTGATGCTCTGCACGTATCGGATATAGACCCAAATCGTCCTGGACTTGAAATATGGGGAATTCACGAGAAAGCTGCAGTAGGTTCAGCTCTTCTTAATGGAAAAACCGGAGAAATAATCTGGGGAACTGGTCCAGGTGATATAGGTAGAGGTGTTGCTGCCAATCTTGATGATTCATACGAAGGTATGGAATGCTGGGGTGGAACAGATGGTTTGCGAAGTGCAAATAATATTAAAGTAGGCCCGAATCCCCCTTCTTCTAATTTTGTAATATGGTGGGACGGAGATCTTGAGCGTGAGCTTTTAGATGATATTAACATTAGAAAGTATGATGGTCAATCTAATCCAATTTTATTATTAGCTAATGGCTGTGCTTCAAACAATGGAACTAAAGCAACTCCATGTCTCCAAGCTGATTTGTTTGGTGATTGGAGAGAAGAGGTAATTTGGCGGACAAGCGACAACTCAGCTCTTAGGATTTATACTACAAATATAGAGACACCATATCGCATTATTACTTTGATGCAAGACAGACAATATCGGCTTGCAATTGCATGGCAAAATGTTGGATATAATCAACCACCACATCCAAGCTTTTTTGTTGGAAAAAGCATGTTTATTCCAGATAGTCTTAAACCACCTGCAAAACCTAAAAATATTAGAGGATTTTCTTTAGGTGATACTATAAAAATTGAATGGGATGCAAATACTGAATCAGATTTAGCAGGTTATATCATCTATAAAGGCACTGTTAAAAATAATTTTAATGATTCAATCGATGTTGGAAATAATACATCATATGTTGATACTAATGTAAAATATGATTCTACTTATTACTATGCTGTTGCTGCTTATGATGTCGATGGAAATAAATCTCAACTCTCAGATATTATTGAAATAACCCCAACTGTTAGACCTGCAGCACCAACAAATTTATCTTATCGATATGATTCTAACTCAGCTCTATTATTGTGGAAAATTCAAAATGATAATGCAATATCAAAAGTTAATGTTTATCGTTCGGATTCACCTGATATGAAATCACCTCAAATTTTTTCTTTTGATAAGAATGAAAATTATTTTATTGACAAAAATCTTGTAAAAGGGAAAACTTATTATTACTCTTTAACAGTAACTGATACAAACAAAGTAGAATCTCTTCGTTCAGAAGTTTTGAGTATAACTCCTGATGATTATTTTACTTTTCAAGCAGAAGATGCAACGATAATTGGGACTGTTTATTTTGATAATAATCATTTAGGATATCACGGAACAGGATTTACAAATTTTGATGCAAACAACAGTTCTGTTGAATTTACTTATATGCCTGGATTTGGCGGGGGGATGCATACTTTATATTATAGATATGCTCTTGGAAATGTTGATAGAACCGGATTATTGATTGTAAATGGCACATCAAAAAATTTAACTATGAAAGGAACAGGCGCATGGACTAATTATGTAATTGATAGTGTCGATGTTAACCTTAATAATGGTTATGACAATACAATTAGATTCTCTGCAAATGGTTCAGATTTTGGAAATCTTGATGAAATAACTATAACTTCAAAACAAATAACATCAGTTGAAGAATTCACAACTTTGCCTAAAGAATATCAGCTTTTCCAGAATTATCCCAATCCATTTAATCCTGAAACTGTTATTAATTTTTCATTACCGGAAAAAAGTTTTGTATCATTAAAAATTTATAATACATTAGGACAGGAAATAAGAACTCTTGTTGACAAAGAATTATATTCAGGATATCACTCAATAGTCTGGGATGGAAAAGATAATTTTGGTAATTCAATAACTTCGGGAATCTATTTCTATAGATTTAATGCAGGCGGATTTACTGAAGTTAAAAAAATGATTTTTATGAAGTAGTAATTCTTAATTTGTTTTTTCAAAATTGAACACTTGGATTTAGATATAATTCATTACTCGAGTAACAAATAATTAACAGATTAAAAGGTATTAGTAATGAACAAAAAGAAATTATTCTACAATTTTTTAATCTTTTTAATATGTGGTTTAATTGCAATAAATAATCTAAGTGCAAAAGAAAAAAGAATAGTTGTTTCCGGCCATAGTGATGCATTTGTATCTATTAAAGTTCATAATCCATTTGGAGAAAATATATTAATTGAGCCCGATGATACATTAGGTGGAATAGGTTTTATTCTGAATGATAAAAAAATCTGGCTTAAAGGAGAATTTACTTTTTATAAAGACTCATCCAACAAAACAATTTATATATGGGAAATTGATTCATTGTCAATATTAATGGAAACTATTGAAAAAGAAAAAAATATTGATTTCACATTTAGGCTTAAGAATAAAGAACTAAAACCCTCAGCATGGCTTATTAACACAAAAGTAAATCCCGAGGAATATTTTACCGGAATATTTGAGCGTGTAGTTGATGGTGAACAAAATAAATCATGGGCAAAAGGAATTACCGAAGGACTTAATCTTCGAGGACAAAAAGTTGATGTTAAATTAAAACCAACAGTTTCTGCTTATGCTCCTTTTTACATCTCATCTGGCAATTATGCAATTTTTGTTCAAGGTACATGGCCTGGAGTTATAGATTTTTGCAAAGAGAGAAAAGATTTTGTCCAAATTTTATTTGAAGGTCCTGAATTATCATTTTCATTAATGATGGATAAAGTGCCTGCAGAATTAGTTAAGCGGCATGCACTAAAAACCGGCCCTTCATTTGTTCCGCCAAAGTGGGCATTTGGACCCTGGCGCTGGCGCGATGAACATTTTAATAATAAAAAATATTATGACGGCAGTTTTGTTCATGCACCTTACAATTCTCAAATTGTTGAAGAAATTCTTCTCATGCAGGCTTATGATATACCATGCACTGCATACTGGATTGATAGACCCTGGGCACCAGGACCTGACGGTTTTGATGATTATGAAATTGATAATGAACGTCTACCAAATTTTCAAAATATGATAAAATGGCTCGAGTCAAAAAATATTAAATTGATGATGTGGATTGCACCTTATGTTATGGGGAAAATGGCAGATACAGCAGAAGCAAAAAAATATTTTCTTATAAGCCGGGATAGAATTAAAGCTCGTCAAGTTTTAATTGATTTCACAAATGAAAAAGCTTGTAAATGGTGGGGAGAAAATGGTCCTGCAAAATTGGCAAAAATGGGAATTAAAGGCTTTAAACTTGACCGAGCTGATGGTGAAAAACTTCTTGACTCTTTACACCTGAAAACTTTTATAGGCACAACTTACCGTGAAAATTATAATGATTTTCCTCGACAATATGTAAAAGCTGCCTATGATGCTGTAAAACCAATTCTTGTTGATGATTTTATTTTATTTCCAAGAGCTCAATATACTGGCAGTGCAAAATATGGAGGAATGTGGGCTGGAGATACTGGCAATCCGCCTGAAGGACTTCGCTCGGTGATTATAGGTGCTCAAAGATGTGCAATAATGGGTTATCCTATCTGGGGTTCTGATACTGGCGGTTATCCAAGAAAAATTAATCGAGAAGTAACAAAACGATGGCTTGGTTTTTCTTGTTTTTCTCCAATTATGGAAGTCGGACCAACAAATAATCGAGTATTCTGGGATATGGATTATGAACCATCATTCGACCATGAACTACTTGCAGTGTGGAGATTTTATGCAAAATTAAGAATGTACTTGATTGATTACATTCATCATCATGCTGAAGTTGCAAATAAAACTGGAATGCCTATCATTAGACCATTATTTCTTGAGTATCCAAATCAAAAAGAATGCTGGGAAGATTGGACAACCTATAAATTTGGAAATGACATATTAGTTTCAATCATATGGGAAGAAGGTAAAACTAAGAAATCAATTTATCTGCCTGCAGGTGAAATATGGATTGACCAATGGAATAAAAAAGAATATAAAGGAGGAACTTTTATTGAAGTTGATGCACCAGATTATAAAACTCCATTATTTATTCGTAAAGGTTCTAAATTACAATTGCCTGATTTAAATGAATTGTACAGAGAATCAGTAGAAATTACAAAGAAGAAATTTGATATGAATATTTTAGAATCGAGTGAAAATTGGCTGAATAATTAAATTCATTATAAAATGCCGGCTTATAATAAAGCACTTCAAACAAAAAAATTTTTCCATCGCGCTTACTAATCTCATAATAATTCTGAAAAAATTAATTAACACAATAATTATAAGATTATAATCTCAAGAAAAATATTGTTCACAATTCTCATAAAAAAAATTAACCCTTCAATAAAATAAAAGTTCAAGCATGAATAAAATAGCAATCAAAGTATTTTTTTTTATAACGATATTGAAAGTAAATATAATTTCACAAATTTATATTGCGCCGTATGGAAATGATTCAAATCCCGGAACTATAGATAAACCATTAGAATCTCTTCAAAAAGCTCAAGAACTTGTAAATCCAGGTGATACAGTTTTTATTAGAGGAGGATTATATAAAATTCGTGCTAACCAAATTTCAAAAGTAGTTTCAAATCTTTTTGCCTGCGTTACATATTTAGATAAAAGCGGGACCGAAGGAAATACAATTAAATATTGGGCTTATCCAGGAGAAACACCAGTTTTTGATTTCTCCGATGTAAAGCCTGCGAATCAAAGAGTGGTAGGTATTTATGTCATTGGAAATTATATACATTTGAAGGGTTTAGAAATGACAGGTGTTCAGGTTACAATTACCGGGCATACAGAATCATATTGTATCTACAGCAGAGGGAATCATAATATTTTTGAAAATATTAGTATGCACGATAATATTGGGACAGGACTAAGACATTATAAAGGGGGTTATAACTTATTTCTAAATTGTGATGCATTTCGAAATTGGGATAATGTTTCGGAAGACAAACTTGGAAGCAATACAGATGGTTTTGGTTGTCATCCAGATGCAGGAGGGAAAGGAAATATTTTTAAGGGTTGTCGCGCATGGTTTAACAGCGATGATGGTTTTGATATTATTAGAGCAGATGAATCTGTTGTGTTCGATAGTTGCTGGTCATTCTATAATGGTTATTCTACATCTTTTGAAAGATTAGGTGACGGGAATGGATTTAAGGCCGGTGGTTATGCACATGATACAGCTGATAAAATTCCTAATCCAGTGCCAAGAAATATAATTAAATTTTGTATAGCTGTCGGTAATAAAACTAATGGATTTTATTCAAATCATCACTTAAGTGGAAATGAATGGTACAACAATACAGCATATCAAAACGACATAAATTTTAATATGGTCAATCGTGAAAGTCCTCAAATAGATAACATATGGTTTAATGGTTATGACCACATTTTAATAAATAACTTAAGTTATCAACCTGTCAACTCGCACACAGCTTATATTGATAATACCAAAAATACTCTTTCTCATAATTCGTTTGATTTAGGATTAAATATTTCTGACAATGATTTCATTAGTCTTGATGTTTCTCAACTAACAGCACCAAGAAAACCAGATGGCAGTTTACCCGATATTAATTTTATGCGTCCATCGAAAAATAGTAGCCTTATTGATGCGGGTTTAGATGTTGGTTTTAATTTTACTGGTAAGGCCCCAGATATAGGTGCTCTAGAAAATCAAAATTTGACAAGCATTAATTACATAAAAAACAATATCCCTGATGAAATTGAGTTACTTCAAAATTATCCCAATCCTTTTAATGCCTTTACAAATTTTGTTTTTAAGATTCCTTATTCAACTCATGTAAATATTATTATCTACAATTCTTTAGGTCAAAAAATTACTACACTTGTAGATGAAATTAAAAATAAAGGAATTCACACAGTACGTTTTGATGGTAAGAATCTGCCTAGCGGAGTTTATTTTTGCAAATTAGAGGTAAATGGTATAACCATGATAAAACAATTTGTTCTACTGAAGTGAATTATTAAAGCAAATCAAATTATAAAGTAATATGAAAAGAAATATTGAATACATGAAAGAATTAACAAACTGGTTTTTTATTTTATTTTTCTTTTTAATCTCATCTCACACATTAAGTCAAAAAAATTATTATAGACCTGAGTGGCCTCACACAACTAATATTACAAAACCATGGACAAGATGGTGGTGGTATGGCAGTGCAGTTAATAAAGAAGATTTGAAATTAAACTTAGAAGAACTTAGCAAAGCTAATTTTGGTGGTGTTGAACTCACAGCAATTTATGGAGTAAAAGGTTATGAAAATCAATTTGTAGATTTTTTATCTCCAGAATGGATGCAGCTTTTGAAATTTACTTTAGAACAAGCAGAAAAGTTAGGATTAAGAGTTGATGTTGCTAATGCTTCAGGTTGGCCATTTGGCGGCCCATGGGTTACGGATGATGATGCGTGCAAAAATGTTAAGTATAAAATTTATACTTTATCATCAGGTGAAAAATTAAATGAGAAAATAAAATATGTTCAAGAACCATTGGTTAGAGCTGTTGGTCATAAAGTTGATATTTCAGAAATAAAATATCCAATCAGCAGTAATAAAAATTTGCAAGAGCTTGCATTAGACCAGGTTCGGTTTGAAAGAGAATTGCCTTTAATAGCTCTTGTTGCATTCAATGAAAATGGGAATAAAATTAATCTAATCGATAGAGTAAAAAGTGATGGAACTTTGGAATGGATTGCCCTGGATGGCAAATGGAAATTATATGCAGTATTTCAAGGCTGGCATGGAAAAATGGTAGAACGTGCTTCAAAAGGTGGCGAGGGAAATGTAATTGACCATTTTTCAGAAAAAGCAATAAAAAATTATCTGAAATTTTTTGATAAAAATGCTGCGGGAATGAATTTAACTGGCATTCGTGCTTTCTTTAATGATTCTTATGAAGTTGATGATGCAGATGGAGAAGCAGACTGGACTCCATTATTCTTTGGGGAGTTTAAAAAATACAGAGGTTATGATTTAAAAGATTATTTACCAGCATTATTTGGGAACGATTCAGATGATATGAATAATCGAGTTATTTGTGACTATAGAGAAACTATATCTGATTTATTATTGAATAAATTTACTTTACAATGGAAAAAATGGTCAAGAAAATATAATGCAATTGTTCGTAATCAAGCTCATGGCTCACCTGCAAATATTATTGATTTGTATGCTGTTAGTGACATCCCAGAAACTGAAGGTTCTTCACCCTTACGTATTAAAATGGCTACTTCGGCAGGACATGTTTCTGGGAAACAATTAATATCAGCTGAAGCTGCAACTTGGCTTAATGATCATTTTCTTTCAACTCTTTCAGAAGTAAAAAAGAATTTTGATTTATATTTTGCAAATGGTGTTAATCATCTTGTATATCATGGAACTCCTTATTCTCCTATCAATGAAAATTGGCCGGGCTGGCTTTTCTATGCATCAGTTCATTTTGCACCAACAAATACATGGTGGGAAGATTTAAAGACAATTAATTCGTATGTAACTAATTGTCAAGCATTTTTACAAACATCTAAACCAGCAAATGATATTTTATTATATTTCCCGATTTATGATATATGGTCAGATAGAGGCAAAAGTATGCTAAAACATTTTGGCACTGGAAGAGATGAATTGCCTGATGATTTTCAAAACCTTAGTGAAATGTTTTTAAATAACGGATTTACTTACGACTACATTTCCGACAAACAAATTCAACAATTAAAATCATTAAATAAAAAAATTATTTCTAATAACTACTCAGAATATAAAACTATAATTGTTCCACAATGCAATTTTATACCACTTAAAACATTTGAAAAATTAATTCACTTAGCTGAAAAAGGGGCTACGATAATTTTTCATAAAGATTTCCCTTCAGATGTGCCTGGCTTATATAATTTAGATACACGACGCAAATTTTACAATGAAATAAAATATAAAATAAAATTTATCTCTAATGGAAATTATTTTATTAGTAATATCGGCAAAGGCAGAATAATTAAAGGTGATGATGTTGAAACAATTTTAAATGATATTAAAATATTCCCAGAACAAATGGCGAAAATTGGTCTTTGGTTTAATAGAATAAAACGAAAAGAAGGTATTTGTTATTTTATCAGTAATTGGACAGAAAATGAAATTGCTCAATGGGTAAAAGTTTATTCTGGTGGAAAAGATGCTGTTTGGTTTAATCCAATGAATAAACAAATTGGTAAAGCTTCAATTAGAAATTTAACTGAAAATAATTCTGAAGTTTATATAAAATTGAAAAAAGGAGAAACACTTATTCTCCAGTGGTATCCAGAAAAAATTAGTATTAACAATTATAAGTTTTATGATAAAACAGACAAAGAAATTATTCTTGACGGTGAATGGGAAATTGATTTTGTTAAAGGAGGTCCAACATTACCTGAATCGTATTCAACAAAAAAATTAGAATCATGGACTCTCCATTCTGATGAGTTAAAATGGTTTTCAGGAACGGCAAGTTATAAAACAAAATTTAAGAAGCCAGATTTTAAAACCGATGCATACTTACTTGACCTTGGCAAAGTATGTGAATCAGCAGTAGTTTATCTAAATGGTGAAAAGTTGGCAACTTTAGTTGGCCCAGAATTCCAATTAACAATTGAAGCAGATAAACTGCAAGAAATAAATGAACTTGAAATTCATGTAACGAACTTAATGGCAAATAGAATTATTTATTTGGATAAGAATGGAATTAATTACAAAAAATTTTACAATATCAATTTTGCAGCGCGCGAAAGAAAAAATTTAGATGAAAATGGTTTGTTCACTGCCAAGGACTGGGAACCACTTGAATCAGGTTTAATTGGTCCTGTCAAATTAATTGGGGCAACACAAATTTATCCGAATGAATGAAATTATAGTTTTTTGGTTTACTTGTGAAATTAATTTTTGGAGTATACATGAATAATAAAATCAAACTCACAATATTTGCTTTCTTATTAATCTTTATTTTTTCTTCTGTTAATAATTCACAAACCACAAGTAAAGAAGTAATCTCTTTAAAAGGTACATGGAATTTTCAAATTGATCCTGATGATGTTGGCATCAAACAAAGTTGGTATCGGTCAAAATTGAATGATATTGTAAATTTACCCGGCTCGATGATAGATAATGATAAAGGTTATGAACCTGATACAAATACGAAATGGACTGGAAGCATTTATGATAGTTCGTGGTACTTTAGGCCTGAGATGGCAAAATATCGAAAGAAAGACAATTTGAAATTTCCATTCTGGCTAACACCAAAAAAGCATTATATTGGAGTTGCCTGGTATCAGAAAGAAATTGATGTTCCTGAAGATTGGAAAGGCAGAAATGTTGAATTATTTCTGGAACGCCCGCACTGGGAAACCACAGTCTGGATTGATACTATAAAAGTTGGAATGCAAAATAGTCTTTCAACACCTCATCAATATGATTTATCAAAAATATTAACACCTGGTCGTCATATCATTACAATAAGAATTGATAATCGAATTAAAGAAATCAATGTTGGTCCTGATTCACATAGTATTACAGACCAAACTCAGGGGAACTGGAATGGAATTGTAGGTGATATTTATCTTAAATCTACTTCGCCGATATATTTTGATGATATTAAAATTTATCCTGATGTAGAAAATAAATCAGTTCGTGTAAAAATTAATATTCACAATATCACTAACAAAGAAA
>JARYLX010000409.1 GCA_029907415.1 Melioribacter sp. | reverse complement strand
AATTAATTCAAAAAGACAATGTTGTTATTTCACTTGGTGGGGGAACTATAACCTTTCCTCAAAATTATGAACTGATGAAAAACACCGGCAAAATTGTTTATCTTAAAGTTTCTCCAGAAGAGATTTACAAAAGACTTAAGAGTAAAACAGATAGACCTTTATTCCGCGAATTTGTATTAAACGAAACACCAAAAGAGGAATTCATAAAAAGAATTAATGAACTGCTCGAAAAAAGAAAACCATTTTACGAAAAAGCAGACATAATAATTGAAACCAATTTAATTCCAATTGGAATAACCGTTGATAATATTGCAAAAAAAATAATGAGAATAATAAATGAAAAAGATTGACATAAAAATTCCGAACAATCCTTATCAAGTTTTCATTGGCAACGGTATCTTCAATAAGCTTGCTGATTTTGAAATTATAAAAGCCAATAAAAATTTTTTTCTTGTTGTTGATAAAAACCTTTATCTGAATCATCAAAAAGTTATTTCTTTATTTTATGAAAAACTTAATGGTAAAAAATTTCTTCATGTATACGAAGCAGCAGAAGAGAATAAATCTTTTAATTCACTTAAAAAAATTTTTTCTCAATTAATTAAAAATAATTTTGGAAGAGATTCATTGTTAATTTCAATTGGCGGAGGAATAACTGGTGATATTGCTTCGTTTGCTGCATCAACTTATTCAAGGGGAATAAAATACATTCAAGTGCCAACAACTTTGCTTTCTATGGTAGACAGTTCTGTTGGAGGGAAAACCGGAATTAATTTTGGTAACACAAAAAATATTATTGGTTCATTTTATCAACCAGAATTAGTATTGATTGATACAAATTTCCTTAAGACTTTACCTCGCGATGAAATAATTTGTGGCATGGGAGAAATTGTAAAATATGGACTACTAATCGGCGATGATTTTTACTATGAAATAAAAAATAAACTTCAAAAACTTTTTGATATAAACAACAATGTTATTGAAGATGTTATTAAAAAATGTGTTCAATTCAAAGGTGATATTGTAAAAAATGATGAAAAAGAAAAGTCGGGTTTAAGAAAAATTTTAAATCTTGGGCACACATTTGCTCATGCAATTGAAATCGAACAAAAACACAATATAAAACACGGACAGGCTGTAATTGTTGGACTTGCATGTGCACTCCACCTTTCAAACAAAATAAATCTTCTTACTGATTCTATGCTTGAAGCTTACCTTCCTCTGCTTCTTAAATTTTCTGATTCAATTGATATTCAAAAATATAATCCAAACAAACTTTATGACATCATGAAACGAGACAAAAAGAACAAGGATGCAAAGATTAAATTTGTATTGTTGAAAAAAGCAGGTCAATTAGTTGTTGATATTGAAGCCAACAAAGAAGATGTTATCTACGCATTGAATAATGGAATTCAATATTACAAAGCTTAGTTTATGTTGATAAAAAAAATTTCCATTTCAACAATCTTACTTTTTTTCTTAAGCTTTATTGCAATTCATTCACAGGTTAATGAAATAAGAGCTGTTTGGATAGCAACTAATCACAGACTGGACTGGCCACCACCAACTTTTAATATTGAAGTTCAGCAAGAAGCACTAAAAGAAATTTTTGACAGCGTTAAATCAAAAAATCTAAATACAATTTATTTTCAGGTTAGAAGTAATGGAACTGTTTTATTCAAATCTTCTTTTGAACCTTTCTCTTTTTATATTGATGGAAAAGGTGGAATGCCTTACGACCCGCTTCAATTTGCTATAGAAGAAGCACATAAAAGAGGTCTTGAAATTCATGCGTGGATAAATACAGTGCAGGTCTTTTCAGGAAGCCAGTTAAATATCATAAATAATCTAAATCACATTATTCAAAAAAAACCAGAATGGATTGTTGAGAACATTAAAAATAA
>JARYLX010000408.1 GCA_029907415.1 Melioribacter sp. | reverse complement strand
ATGTTAAGTAATGAATAAATTTTTCGCTTATTAATCCACCTTTATCCTTTACGTAAAATTCAAATCTCCATTGTCCCGAAGGTTGACCTGAGGGAAAAGTAAGAAATACTGAATAGGTCCCATCATTTGCTACAGCATCTCCATTAGATGATGTGTTCCCGTCATCAAACAATGGGAATTGTGATATTCCCTGACTGTTTACTGTTTTGCTTCCATCAGGTTTATATAATTCGTAATAAACAGAAGAAATATCTTTAAGTCCATTAGGGTCGTTAACCTTTACCATCAAAGTAATTTTTTGATCATATGAAGCTGTTGAAGGAACAATCACTTCAGTAATTGAAGGGGGTAAATTAATTTGTGAGTTAGTGTAATTAAAATAATGGACAGCTAATTTTAATGAACTTTCTTGTGAATACAAATTTTTGTACTGAGCAAAATATTCAATAGCATATTTGCCGCCGGGAAATTTTTTACTCATTGGAACTAATGCAGAATAAATATTATCTCCCTTGAATTCATCCCCAGTTAAATAAAGGTCGCCTTCATCTGACATAAATATTTGCTGATGAATTGTTGAAGAGCCATCATAAAATTTTATTCTCAGCCATACATTCTCAATAAATTCTTTGTTGCTTAATTTAATTGAAGTAACAAATGTGGAATCTGAACTTGAGTAATTGAAATTATCGGGTGCTTGAATAATTTCAGCAGTTGTGTTAATTAATTCTTGCTCAATTACACTTTCAGAAATCTTTTCACATCCAAGGATAAAAATTAATGATATAGTAAAAAGATGTATGAAAAGTTTCACAAAAAAATCTCTTTTGATTTTTGGGTTTGATTTTCTGGAAAGAAATGATAAAGGAAAAATCATAGAAAACTTGCCTTTAAAGTTTATTTTATTCATCAATTTAATTGTAGCAGTCTTTTCTATAATTTTTCCTTTATTCTTAAAACAAATTTAGACAAAGCTTAGTGTTAATGTCAAGGTGATTATAATGAAATAATAAATGGTGTCGGCGAAAATGATAAAATAAAAATTGCAATAGCAATATATCCAAGTATCATTCTTTTTCTATCTAATTTTTCAAAATGTGGAACAGGCGGATGTTTGACTTTAATAAAAAAATATAGAATCAAAGCCCAGAATAGCCAGCCACTCCAACCCAACTCGAAATGAAATCCAAGAAAGCTACTTAATATTCCTCCTGCACCAAGTAACATTAATATTATCATTGAAATGCTTGCAACTGCTTCATGAACTTTTTCTCCAAACATAGAATAAATAATATGACCACCATCTAATTGTCCTACAGGAATAAGATTCATAGCAGTAACAAACAGTCCAAACCATCCGACACATAAATATGGGTAATGATAGACTTCAGACATTGGTGGGATGAAATCATTTGGATTGGAGAATAAATTTTTAAGTAATTCAAAAATTAATGTGCTACCAAATTCAAGATTGACAGCATTTTTTCCATAATCAGGAGAAAAATAATCAGGGTGAATCGTTAAGATATAATCAACAGGAGGAAGATGAGTAAATCCATAAATCAGAACAATTAAACATGCAATGAAACCGGAAATAGGCCCAGCCACTCCTATATCAAACATAGCTTTATTGTTTGGAGTAATAGATTTTGTTCTGATTACTGCACCCATTGTTCCAAAATTAAAGAATCCAGGAATTGGTGGAAAAGGAATAAAGTAAGGAAGAGTTGCTTTTACTTTATGATACTTAGCAGCAAAGTAATGGCCAAATTCATGACATGCTAAAATAAATATAATAGAAATTGCATAAGGTAAACCAAGTTTTAGGTCGTTAAATTCATAAGGACCAATTTTACCTGTTGTCCATTCCAGACCAGCAATAATTGTAGTAATAAAAGTTATTAC
>JARYLX010000407.1 GCA_029907415.1 Melioribacter sp. | reverse complement strand
AATAAGTATTGTGAGAATAATTAATGATGCAGCAAAAAAGCAAAATGAAAATTGCCAAATTGCAATTGATGTTGTAGCAATACTTTCAAAATATCCGAAAGCAAAAAAGATTAAAGAAAAAATTACTCTAATAAAATTAATTGATGAAAAAATAATTACTGATAGCAGCCGAACAGTCAGAAAAACAGGTTACTTAAACAAGAATCGAGATGATTACAGTAAAGAAATAAATACTGCTGAAGAAATATTTTCAATAATGAAAAATTTTTATGATATACAGAATGACAATAAACTGCATTTCGAACTTGCAAGATTCGGGAAAAACTTTATTGATATTTATAATTATGTACTCAATGTTTATTCTGAAAAGAAACATCAAAGAAGCTATCTTGATTTTGAAGATATTCTTTTGTTTACACAAAATATCTTGAAACTAGATGATGTAAAATTATACCTGCAGAAAAAATATAAATACATTATGATTGATGAATACCAGGATACAAACGAGCTTCAATATAAAATATTTATGCCAATACTGGATGATTTAAAAACAGGAAATCTTTTTGTTGTTGGAGATGAAAAACAAAGTATTTATATGTTTAGAGATGCAGAGCTTGAAATATTTAATAGAACTAAAGAAGAAATTAAAAGAAGTGAGCCAGAAGGGAAATTATTGAATCTTCCACACAGTTTTCGAATGGCTCCTCAAATTATACTTTTTACGAATAAGCTTTTTTCAAAATTATTTACAAATCCTGAGCCATTTTATAATGAAGTTGAATATAGTGAATTGATATGTACTAAAGATGAAACAGAAGAAGGAACGGTTGAATTTATCCTTGCAGATGCTGCAAAAGAAATAACCGAAGCCGAAATGGTTGCAAATAAAATTATCGAAATTACTTCAGGTGCAAGTAAAAAAGTAGAATTTAGAGATATTGGAATATTATGCAGAAAGAGAGACTATTTTGAAGAACTGGAAAAAGAATTTATTAAAAAGAAAATTCCATATATAATTGTTGGAGGAAAAGGATTTTATCAGCAGCAAATTATATATGACATTTATAATTATCTTTCATTTTTAATAAATCAAAACGACGATGCTGCATTAATTGGAATCTTGCGTTCTCCTTTTTATACTATTTCAGATACAGAACTATATGAGATATCACTTGAAGAGGGAAAAAATTTTTTTGAAAAGTTTATTAACAAATCCAGTCAAAATGAAAATTACAAAACAATAGTAAATCAGATTCTGAAGCATATAGATATGGCAATCAGTTCTGAACTTTATGCTTTAATAAGGCAAATATTATTGGATACAAATTATTGGGCTGTAATTGCTTCTAAGAGAAATTCAGAACAAGAACTTGCAAATATCAATAAGTTAATTTCGTTAGCAAGAAATTATTCGAAAAAAAGTTTTAAGAATCTTTATGATTTTGTATTTGCACTGAAGAATTCCATAAAAACAATTGAAGATGAGAGTCAAGCACAAATTGTTAAAGATGAAGATGCAGTTAAGTTGCTAACAATTCATCAAGCAAAAGGATTGGAATATAAAGCAGTATTTATTTATGGCTGCAATGGTTATACAAAAGAAGATTCTGTTAGAACAAGAGGTATGAATATTGATAAAGTTTTTGGTTTCCTTGTTAAAGTTCCATTAAATAATGATTATTACGATGGCTATTATACACCTCCAGTAGCTGCTCTTTATAATTATATTAATTACAAAAAAAATATAGCAGAAATAAAAAGATTAATTTATGTGGCTGTTACAAGAGCAATGAATTATCTTTATATAAGCTTGACACATAAAGATTTTAAACCACAACGCGATTCATTTTTTTATTTTATTAATGAAGGACTGAAATTAGATTTTTCGGCTGATGAACTTATATTGAAA
>JARYLX010000406.1 GCA_029907415.1 Melioribacter sp. | reverse complement strand
CAGTAAGCAATTTCAGTTGTTCTCCCGCCTCTAATGTGAAATTCTCCTCCAGCACCTTTTGTTACTCCAGCCTGCAATTGTAAAATATCATTCAATTCCACTACAGGAAGATTATTAATTTCATCAGCAGTTACTTTTGCCTGGCTTGATGTAATATCTTTTTGAATTCCATAAACATTTGCTTTTATTACAATTTCTTCCAGTGCTACTGTTGATTCTTCCATTTCAACATTCTGAACAGTAGTCAAATCAATAGATATCAAAACGTTATTTACTATAACTGGTTTATAACCAACAAATTGATATTTAACATTGTATCTACCTGGAGGTATATTCAAGATAATATAATTGCCCTCGATATCGGTACTGCCGCCTAAATTTGTTCCTTCGATTGTAATGTTTACAAGCGGTAATGGTTCTCTCGACTTTTTATCAATAACTTTACCTACCAGCTTACCAGTTGTACCGCCATACATTGCAATCGAAGCAAAAATTAAAAGCATAAAAATCGTAAGTAGTTTCTTCATATAATCTCCTGCTCAATTTATTTTTATATTACTTAATATTAATTCATCATAAGTGATTTCAACATTTTTAGAAAGTTTGTCAATATAAGACTGAACAATAAATTTTGATTTTTCTTTCTTTAATAAACGATGAGCTAAATCATAAACTTCAGTAAATTCTTTAAGTCTCCCATCTTTCTTATCTAACACTTTATATAGAACAAAATAATTATCAATTCTTATCGGTCCATATACTTTCCCAATTTCTGACTTTTGAATATTGTCACTCAATGCACCAAACTGCGTTGAATTTGAGAAATCAATTATGCCTTCATTCTCTGCAGAAATTTTTCTTAAAGAAAATGTTTTAGCAAGTATCCCAAAATTTTCTCCATTTTGTATTAGAGTTAAAATACTATCTGCTAATATTTTTTCTTTTACAATAATTTCTTGAATCTTGAATTGTGGTTCTGTTTTGAAATAAACTGAATTTTCTTTATAAAAATTATAAATGACACTATCAGGGAATTTGTAATTATTATGAATTTCTTCTCTCTTATATTTTAAGAATATATTTCTTTTATACTTTTCAATTGTTGTAAGCACTTCAGTATCCTTATCATAATTTTTCTTTAATGCCAAATTCATCAATATATCTTGAACAACTATTCCTTTAACTGCTGTCCTTAACAAATCAAGTGAATTGATTTTTATACGGTGAAAAACGGGAATATCTTTAATTCTTTTTTCAAGTTCTTCTACTGTATAATTCTTGTTTTTGTATTTTGCACAAATAAGTTTGTTATTCTGATTTTCTAAATTTTTGTTTTGCATTAACATCGAAAAAAGAGTTTTTAGATTTTTTTCATCTATAGAAATGCTGTTCAAATCAACAACGTTATTCAAGTACTTTAATTCAGCATCTCTTTTCTTCCTAAGTCTAATTATTTGCCGCATATGATTTTTTTTCTTTTGAAATTCCCATTCAGTAATAATTGGATTGGTTACTTTATCTTCAACTTTTATGATGCTGTAGCCATATTTTGTTTTAACTGGTTTTGATATTTCACCAATCTTTAAACTATAAGCTGCATCTTCAAAAGCCGGGTCCATATCACCCCAGCTGAAATAGCCAAGGTAACCTCCATTATTTGCTAAAGTAGAATCAGTAAAAATTTGTTTTGCCAGAGAATCAAACGAAGCCCCATTCATTACAAGATTATATAAACTATCGGCTTCTTCTTCAGTAAAAGCAAAAAGATGTCTTGCTGCAACTTTTTGATTTGTTTTTAGGAACGCATCTCTGAGTTCTTCATCTGATGCAGTAATTTTTGCATAAACTTCGCGGTCTTTTAAGAATGCTAAGATTGTTTGTTTTCTTGCCCACTCTAATTCTTTATGATATTCCGGATTATTGAAAA
>JARYLX010000405.1 GCA_029907415.1 Melioribacter sp. | reverse complement strand
GCAGAAGCAATTATAAGATGCAATAGAAATCAATCTATAAGTTCACTGTTCGATATAGATAAAGATAAAATTTAGTAAGTATAATGAGGAGTTAATTAATATGTCAGAAATAAGCATTACAGCAAAAAGAAGAACCATATCAACAAAAAGTGTGGTTAATAAATTAAGAAAAGAAGGCAATGTCCCTGGAATATTTTATGCTAAAGGAATCGAACCAATTCCAATTTATTTGCCGGAATTATCTTTAAGACCACTTGTTTACACTTCAGAGACTCACATTGTTAATCTCATAATTGATGATTCTGAACCAAGAAAATCTGTTTTGAAAGATGTTCATTTTGATCCTGTAACCGATAGAATTATTCACTGTGATTTTATGGGCATTTCACTTGATGAAAAAATAGAAATCGAAGTCCCCGTTGTTCTTGAAGGAACTGCAAAAGGAATTAAAGAAGGCGGTTTATTACAACATCAAATGCACAGACTAAAAATTGCTTGTCTTCCTACAAATATTCCAGAACATATAACAGTGGATATTACAAATCTTGGTATTGGCGAATCTGTTCATGTCAAAGACTTAAAATTAGACAACATAAAAATATTACATAACGATGATGTAATTATTGTATCTGTCATTTTACCAAGAGCTGCTGCAGAACCAACAGCACCAGCTGAAGGTGAAGAAGTTCAAAAAGAACCTGAAGTAATTGCAAAAGGAAAAGTTGAAGAAGAGGAATAATTAAGTCTTGTATCTGATTGTAGGCCTGGGTAATCCGGGCAAAAAATACGAATTGACAAGACATAATATTGGCTTTATAATACTCGATAAATTTGCATCAAAAAAAAATCTTCACTTCAAGAAAAAAGAAAATTATCAATATGTGGAAGGTTCAATCGGGTCTTCCACATTTTTTTTGATTAAACCAACAACATATATGAATCTGAGCGGCATAGCTGTTTCTGAATTCCTTTCAAAAAACAAAATTAATTTAGAAAATATGCTAATTGTGGTTGATGATGTTAATTTAGAATTAGGTAAAATAAGATTAAGAAAATCTGGAAGTGACGGCGGCCATAATGGTCTTAAATCAATAATTTATCATTTAGAATCGAATCAATTCCCTCGCCTTCGTTTTGGAATTGGAAATAAATTTGGTGAAGGTGAACTTGCTGATTATGTTCTAAGTAAATTCAGTGATGAAGAATTATCTTACATAAATAACAGTATAGAATTTTCTATAGAATTAATTGAATATTTTATACAAGGCGGATATAAATTAATGTCTGATTACTTCAGTAAAATAAATGCGCAGAGAAAAAATTAGAATTTTTCAAGAAATTTATATTTTAATTAATTTATAAATCAATTAAGAATAGTTATTGCACGACTTAGAAAATAGTTTTATTTTTGAGACCTAATTCAATAGTTTATAACCCTGTTCCTTCAATATAATAGAAAGAAGGAGCCATAAAGTCCAAAGGGAGGTGAAATATAATGCGAACTAAAAGTTATGAGAGTGTTGTGATTATCAATGCAGCACTTGAAGATGAACAAGTAGAAGCAACAATTTCGAGGTTGCAGGAAGTAATCACCACGCATGGTGGTGAGATATTTGATATTGACAGATGGGGTCGTAAGCGCTTAGCTTATCCTATCCAGAAAGCAAAAAGTGGTTATTATGTTATTTTCCGCTTTAACGCTCCAACTAATTTAATCAGCATATTAGAAAGAAGTTTAAGATTAGATGAAAATGTCATTCGCTATTTAACAATAGCACTTGACAAGTTTGCTTTAGAAGCAATTAAAAAACAAAAAGAATCTTCTCAAACTGAAGAGCAATCTTCAGAAGAAGATATAAACACAAATAACGAAAGTATCGAATAACAAACTAAGTTAAGATGGAGGTTACGATGGCTGAATTAAAGATGCCAGAACTAAACAGTG
>JARYLX010000404.1 GCA_029907415.1 Melioribacter sp. | reverse complement strand
AGAAGAAAAAACAGCTAAAACAAAAACAAAATATGAGGGTTCTATAATTCCTGAAAAACCTGTGCAGTATATGACTCCACAACCATCAATAACTCAACCAAGAGAAAAATCAAGTGGAGCAATTATTGGCTGGTTTGCTCTTCTAATTTCCGTTGTATTGTTCTCGGTGTTGGGGTACTATTCTTTTACTTCAATTGAATCATTGAACAAACAAATTGAAGAATTAAATCACGATATAACTCTCTTTCGAAGCGAATTGAGCCGAACAAATAATTTTATGAACAATTATCTTTCTTTTATTGAGTTCTTCAATTACAAAGATGTTATGATTATAAATCTCACAAGTGTAGACCCTAATGAAAAAGCAAGTGCACGTGTATTCCTTTCATTTGATGTTAAGGAAGGATTAATTCAATTTAAAAATGTAAAACCGCTTCAACCCAATCAGGGTTATCAATTATGGGCAGTCAGTAAAGGTATTGCATATTCAATGGGTGTTTATACTCCAAGCAGTAATGAGTATATTCATATTAGTTCATTCCCATTTATTCCAAAGGAAAATATAGAAATGCTTAAAATTACTATTGAATCAAGTTCTGGTTCGCCAACACCTTCAGTTCAAAGTTATCTTGTTGGTAATTTCCCTCAGCAAACAAAATTAAGATAGTTAATCATTCCTTTTAAGGAATAAACTAATTCCTAATAAAATAAAAATTATCGGCAGAATAATATTTCCAATTTTTAAGTAATGATAAATAAAATAACTGCTTTCAATTTTCTGAATTATTTTTACTGCTGGATATAAGATTAGCAAAAGAAATATGCTTGTGTATAGATAATACTTTTTTTTTGTCTCTTCAATGAATAATAGAAAAAATATGGCACTGCAAACAAAAATAATGAATAGAACTAATGTTGTATATGAATAAACTTTATAGTAAACATTTAATACTAAAAATATTCCTGTGAAAAAAGTAATTGAGGAAAACACAATCATATTTCTTTTATGATAATTAAAAGAGATGTAGACAGCTGGAATACCATAAAGCATTAAAGCAATACCTAAGATTGCATTAGCAGGGATGTGAATTAATTTCCCATTTAATATTGATAAGATTCCATAAACAATAATTGAGAATCCAAGCAGTGTTTTATAATTCATTTTCATCTGTCAATCCTGATTCACTTTTTCTAGGCTGAATTATTTGAAGAAAAATATAAAGCAATAAAATTGCTCCTGATGTTATTAATGTGCCAATTATAAAAAATGCTCTTATAAGATTTATATCAATACCTGTATCATCACTTAAATTTTTGCACACACCAAACATAATCCTTTTGCTTTTAGAGACTTGTTCAAAATCTTTAGTAACTTCTTCAGAAGAATTTTTATCAAATAAATAAATTCCAATAATTAAATACATAAAATTGGTTAATAAAGAATTTTGATTTAATAAATTATCTCTGTGAATCAATTCTGTACTTTTAAATAACCATAAAATTCCTGCAAGAATTAAAGCCCCGCTTAAAACTGTGTAAGAATTTTTTCTTCTAATTCGAAATTTCTCAAGATCACTTAGTGTTGTAGATTCTTTTTCGAGCGGGAAAATAAAAGAAGCTAATAAATAAATGTAAATAAACCAGCTGCTTAAGGCTAAACTAAGTATTGAGATTAATCTTATAAATGAAATATCGACATTGTAATATTTACCCAAGCCAGCACAAAGTCCTGAAATAACAAAATCATTTCCCGAACGCTCTAATCTTTTTATTCTTTTGATTTGTTGAGTGCTATCGGGTTCTTCAAATATATCGGGAATATTATTTTCGTTCATGGAAATATCTAATCTATTATTCCTTTGTTAAATTAAGAAAATTTTATTTGATTAATAATTTGTAAGAAAATTTTAATCTAAAATCCGATATAGGACATTAAAAAGTAGATTTTTTCTATAATGTGGTCAATGTTATTCATGATTTTTTCA
>JARYLX010000403.1 GCA_029907415.1 Melioribacter sp. | reverse complement strand
CAAAATTCTTTATCTGCCACAACTTTTCTTTTAGATTCTATTTCTGTTCCATATGGGACAGAATTTTTAAGAGCTTCGCCAAGTGAGCTTAAGTAATAATCAGCTATCCATTCATAAAATTTAAGCGAGTCTTTATCAAAAATTGGATGTACATCTAAAACATCCTTAATTGGTTTTATCTTTTCTTTGACATTGGTAGTTTCACTTATTCCAACAACAAAACCTGTAAGAATTCTTTTGCCAAATGGAGCAACCACTCGAACACCAATTTGAACCAAATCCAATAATTCTTCTGGTATTGAGTAAGTAAAAGTATTTCTAAATGGAAGTGGAAATACTACTTGAGCATACATAATTAAATTGATTAAATAATTCGGATACAATTTAATTAATCCAGATAACCTTAACAAAATTAATTAACGAAATGTCTATCTTTGTAATAACTATATGGAAATCTTTTACAATGCAACGAATTGTTTTTTCATCAATCATTTTATCATTATTAATTATTGCTTGTTCAAAACAGGATTCAAATCCTGCTGATTCATTAGTTAAAACAAAGTTGATTGGAGTTGTTATTGACATTAATGGTAATCCTCTGGCAAATGTAAAAATAACAACAGAGCCAGAGACTAATGTGTTGATTACAAATCAATCCGGAATATTTGTGTTGAATGATATCAATGCAGGAATCTATAAAATAATTGCAGAAAAAGAAGGATACTTGAAAGCGGTAATCAATGCCGTCGTGAAATATAATGATACAACTAATGTTCAAATAATTTTAAGAATTTTAATGTCCATATCCGGAAGAGTTATTGATGAGATTACTAAAAAAGGTATTGAAGGAGCATCAATTCAAATTGAGAATTATTCATCAAAAATTACTACAGGAAATAATGGAACATTTCATTTGGTAAATATTCCTGCAGGTGCAAACATTTTTTCGGTAACCAAAGAAAAATATGCAGTCAAAAAAGAAAGTATTTTTATTTATCCTGATAAAACTTCTAATTATGAAATTACTTTATCGAATTTAACTGAAATACAAATGATTTTTGTTCAGGGTGGAACTTTCAGAATGGGAGATACCTTTGGTGATGGCAGTTACTCTGAGAAACCAGCGCATGATGTTAATTTATCTTCATTCTATATTTCAAAATATGAAATCACTCAGAGGAACTGGATTGAAACGATGGGAAATAATCCTGCAAAATTCTGGAATGATGATAATCCTGTAGAATCAATCACATGGAATGATGCAATTGAATTTTGTAATCAACGAAGTATACTTGAAGGCCTACAGCAATGCTACAGATACGAAGGCGGAAAAATAGTTTGCGATTTTAATGCAAATGGTTATCGTCTTCCCACCGAAGCAGAATGGGAATTTGCAGCAAGAGGTGGATTACAAAGCAAAAATACAAAGTTCAGTGGAAGTTCAAACATCGCTGAAGTAGCATGGTATTATAACAACTCAGATAATGCACCTCACTCCGTAGGATTAAAATCTCCTAATGAACTTGGAATTCATGATATGAGTGGAAATGTATGGGAATATTGTTGGGATTATTATGATGAAAATTATTACTCACAATCTCCGGCACAAAATCCAACAGGACCTTTATCAGGAAATTCTCATGTTATTAGAGGAGGCAGCTGGACTGACGATGCTGTTTTCAATAAAGTTTATTATCGCAATTATTATGAGAATCGTGCAAGAGGTTCTAATGTGGGTTTTAGAATTGTAAGAATTGCACAGTAAATTATTCAATCCCAAAAATTTCTTTAAATATATCTTTCTCCTTTTCAAGAATTTTTATTTTTTCTTCTTCTTCATCTACTTGATTTGAATTTTTAATTTCGTTATAAAAATCTTCTGAAGTTTTATACCTGCAACCATTTACTTTTGCATATTCTATGAGAGATAAATCAGAAGTAATCAGTGTAATTAATCTTTTTGATTTAGCTTCATCAATTTCTTTTCTTATC
>JARYLX010000402.1 GCA_029907415.1 Melioribacter sp. | reverse complement strand
AAGCATCGATAGCGAAAACGAAAGAGAACATGCAATTCGTTATGTGAGATTATTCAAGAATAGTAAAGAAATTAAATTTACAGGCAAAGTTCATGAACAGATTATGCCCTCACTTATTGAAAATAAATATGAAATATATCACTCATCAGTTTTAATTAATCACATAGGATATGATGTATCACGCAGCGAAAAAGAAGCTAAAGCTAAAAGAAATTTAGAATTACTTCTTAATGATTATGATGAAAGTAAGTCTGTATATGTTGCATATAAAATTGCTCAAACTTATTTCTTACTTGGGAATTATAATGAAGCAGAATCATACTTCAATATTGCATTAGAAGAAAAAGATTTATCGCAGGATTTAAAAGCAGATTGTTATTTATATTTAGCTCAAAAATATTTGATGAGTTTTAACTTTATTAAAGCACAAGAATATATTGATAAAGCTATAGAATTAAATCCTCGGCAGCCAATATATTTCTTTTTTACATCAAAATTACATTATAAACAACATAATATTTACAAAGCCAAGTTATATGTTCAAAAAGCATTAGAAGTAAATAAAAATATTCAAAGGAATGAGAAAATAAATAAGCTAACAATTTATGTTGATTCCCGTGAAATAATTTATTTTGGTTTATATTTGGCTTATCAATCAAATGATAATGATATGATTGAATATTTTACAAAAGAATTATATAGATTATTTAAAGAGGAACAGGTAACAGAAAAAATTCAGATGATTAAGCTTATGGAAAGTATATTTCAAGGCAGAGAGATAACAGAGGAAATTTCTCAGGTTTTATTAAAATGTGTTAATAAAAATAATCTGGAATTATTTTTAATGGGTATCAATCGTCAAAAAAATAATCTCATAAAATTGAGTATTTTATTAAAGCTAAGAAATTTGTTCCCAAATAATGTTGAAATAATTAAAAATCTTGCTTCTGTTTATGATGAAATTAATAATACTCAAAATGCAATTGAATTATTACAAAGCAATATGGAAATAGTAAAGAATGACCCCGCAGCTTTATTTTACTTAGCATCATTTTATTTGAAGATGAATAATATTCAAAAATCTTATGAGTTGTTTACAGAAATCGAGAAAAATTTCTCGAATCTAATGGATATGATACCAAAAGTAAAAGCAATAAAATTACGTTTAGAGAGTGCTTTAAAATCCTGATGCTATTACTTCAAAATTGTTCCTCTCAACTGCTAACAATTCTTGGTATTAACTAAAAAATATCTTATAAAAATCATTAAACTTTTTGATTAGTGTTGCGATAATATAAGTGAGAAATAAATCTCATTTTATTAATTAACAAACCCAATCATGGATGATTGGGGAAATTAAAAACAAAATACAAGGAGGTATTTATGGCTTTCTCAATTAACACAAACATTGGTGCTCTTAATGCTTACAATGCGTTGGCAAAAATTAATGCTCAAACTGAAAAAGCCCAACTTCGTCTTTCAACGTTAAAGAAAATTAACAGCGTAGCAGATGATACATCTGGCTACAACGTTGGTAAGCAGTTGGAAGCTCAAACCTTAACACAAAAAGCTCAATTAAATAATATTTCGTCTGCTAAGAACTTTTTGTCTACTGCAGAATCTGCATTACAACAAATAGCAGATAAATTGAATCAAATTAAAGCTAAGCAAGTTGATGCAGATGACCCATTAAAAGATTCTGCAGCAATTGCCAATGATATAAGAACTCTTGCCAGCGAAATTGATTCAATACTTAAGAGCACAAATATTAATGGTACACAATTATTAGCAAGCACCGATGGCTCAACTGCATTAAGTGCATCTACTTTCGATGTTGGTGGTTCATCATTCTCGGTTGATTTTGCAGGTGATTCATATTTGAAAGTTGGAAATCTTGCAACTGCTATTGGTACCTCAGGTTTGCAAAGCACAACTGATAGCACTGTCCTCGATTACAATACATCTACTGTTGCAACTAATGTAAGAAATGCAT
>JARYLX010000401.1 GCA_029907415.1 Melioribacter sp. | reverse complement strand
CTCGAAGCCTTTAGCCTTAATCAGGTTTTCAACCATCATTTCTTTCTCCACTCTTTGAGATAAAGCTATAAGATCTTTTTGAGCCTGATCTCTTGATTCGCTGGAAGCATTGGCATTGTTTATTAATTCCCTTAAGTAATTTTATATGCACTTTGCCTAAATGGCCAGTGCCGACGACACAAACTTTCACTTTGTTCATAATCCACCACTATTTATTTTTTTATAACCAATTATTTTATCAAATCCTCCTTTTTCCGGAGTTTTATAATACAGGAATATATGATAATCATTTTCAGTTTCCCAGAAATTACCTTCGAGAGCATACCAATTAATATTTTTTATTTCTTCATTAATATTATCTGCAGTAACATATTGATAGTCATAAATTCCTCTTTTTAGTTCAATGGTCAAATTAAGCAACCCATTATCATCAAATAATTCATACTCGGGTAAAATCTGCCAGTTATTAAAATCACCTACTAGAAAAACAGAAGAGGTTATATTTTCTGGCGGACGAATCATAAAAGTAACATTCAAATATTCAGCATAATCATTTTTATAATTTGTAAGAATCGAACCTCCATTTAAATCTTTTTTTCTTTTCTTAAAAAAACTTGACACTTCAATTCCATCATACTGAGCATTTACATTTTTCTGGTTGAAACGATTAATATCTCTCAAATCTGTTTGTCGATATTCATTTCCAGGTTTAATATCTTTTGCAATAAATAAAAATTTATTGCTACCATTCCATTCATAATAATTTTGATCTGTCAATTTTGTTCTATCGATTCGAATTGGGTAAGAAATTTTTTTGTTCTCAATAATTTCTACAAGTTGAATATTTGATTCAAACAGTGTATCAGGCAATGTGAATGAAGTAAATATTGTAATTGTTCTTCCCAATGCAGCAATTTCTGGAATTACACTTTCCATTCTGTTTTTTGTAATTGAGATATGCAAGCTTACTTCTGGAATAACAACTAAGAATTTCCCTTCTCCATAAATCTTTTCTGGATTTTGTGAATCCACTATAAAAAATTTCCACTTTCCAGAAAAAGGGAATGTTACATTTTTGTTAGGAAATATACCTGTGTAATGATATCTTGCATCAGTGACTCTTAGCGGGAGCTTTTCTAACCAGAGGTTATATTCAGTATTATAGCCAATATTTGCTAAAAAAATATTTTCATAAGGTTGCCAATCTTTATCACAAAATTTGAAAATTATATTAAGAGCAGGAGCATAATTCGCTTGAACATCGAATTCAATTGTAATTGTTTTTTTTGAAGAATCTGATTTGTCAATTATTGGAAATGATATTTCACTTAGTGAAGAATATACACGCAAGCTTTTTATTACGAAATCTTCCGCATTAATTTTTACAAAAGGGATAATTATCAGAAAAATAATTAAAATATTTCTACACATTTTATAGAAGTAAATGGTACAAAAATATTATATGATTGTTCATCCCGTTTAGATTCGAGCAATAAGCCATCATCATAAGCTGCAATCAATTTGCCTGTTTTAAATACAATTTCGTAAAAGGTTGGATGTTCATCTTCGGATTTGCCATAAACTACGCCATAATTTTCGTACATAGTTATATTAAGCATTTTTCCATTGAACTGAGACCAGTCTAATTTCATAGTGTTCCTCTTTCAAAATTATTTTAAATATTTATTCAAAAAGTATGGAAAAATGAAATCTTTTCCAATCATACAGGGAAGAGATTTATTGTAAGATTAGTAATAAAAAAGCACAGAAACAAAATATTTCTGTGCTCAATTAATGACAATCATTGGTTAAAAATTTTATTTTTCTTTTAAGATTATATCACCGCCACTTGTTTTAGCTTCAAGTTTTTCACCACCATTATTTAACTCTGCAATCAATTTATGCTTTGTTAATTTCTGTGTTTTAATATGTGAAAAATCGCACTCAATCTCGCCCCCAAATGTTTCGAGAATTGCCGAAGCATTTGTGTTAGAAGGTAATTCTAAAGCAAT
>JARYLX010000400.1 GCA_029907415.1 Melioribacter sp. | reverse complement strand
TTCATTTTTTGTTGGTGAATAAGAAGCATTAACCGTTTGAGGTGTCATTCCCCATTCTGATTTGTCAACAGGTTTACCAATTTTTTTCAAATTTTCTTTTCTTGCCCATTCAGCTGCTCTTCTCAAATTTTTGAAATAAGAATCACGAGCAATTTCAAGTTCAGAATAATCTTTCCATTTATCCGGATATCCAATCTTTACACCAAAAGTACTTAGTTTGGTAAGAGCTTTCTGTTTTGTTTCATCACTCATCCAATCAAGATTTTTTATACTTTCTCTCATTGCAACAAGAAGATTATTTACAATTGATTTTGCTTTCTCTTTTGCTTCAGGAGGAAAAACTTTTGCAACATAAATTTGACCAAGAAGTTCTCCCATCGTTCTGTTCAAGCTTCCTAGAACTCTTTTCCATCTTGGTTCTATTGCTTGCTGACCACGCAAGAATTTGTTTTCAAATTCAAATTGCTCTTTTACAAATTTTGAACTTAGAGCTCCTGCTGAAGAACGCAGCACATTCCATTTTAAATATATTTTCCAATCATTCAAAGGAATTTGATTAACTAATTCTGAAGCTCCTTTAATAAACTTTGGCTGATTAACAACAACAACATCAATTTTATCAATACCTAATTTCTCAAAATATCTATCCCAGTTAAGATTTTCTGAAATTGATTTCAAATTATTAATAGTCATTTTGTTATAAGTCTTGTAAGGGTCACGATTTTCGAGTCGTGTGTTCGAGACTTTTGCAAGTTTTGTTTCAATTTCCAAAATAATTTGTGAATATTTATTTGCAGTCTCATCATCAACATCAATTAACTTAAACATATTAGCAATGTGTTGAACATATCTTTGACGAATTTCTTTTGAACGATTATCATCTTTAGTATAATATTCAACATCAGGCAATCCTAATCCACCTTGAGAAATGATGCCAATATTTAATTCACTTTTCTTTGCATCTGCATTTACAAAAAAGTTAAACAAAGCAGGCATCCCAGTTAAATGAAGTTCTGCTATGGTTTCAATGATATTTCTTTTGTTATTAATGTTATCAATTTTTTGCAAGTATGGTTTGATAGGATTATAACCTTCCTTTTCAATTCTTAAAGAATCCATTCCAGTTGCAAAGAAGTCTCCAATTTTTTGTTCTGCTGAACCTTTGGGTAAATTTTTATTCTTTGCGAGTTCTTCAACTATAGATTTTAAAATTTTGTTGTTTTCTTCTTCAAGAATTGAGAATGAGCCCCAGCGTGTTTGGTCTTCTGGAATTGGATGATTCTTTGCCCAATTGCCAACAGCAAATTGATAAAAGTTTTGAGATGGTGAAATGCTTTTGTCCAGACTTCTTAAATCAAAACCTTTTGATTTCCAGTTGTTGTTATTCTGTGAGTAAATTGAGAGTGAAAAAAATAGTACAAAAATAAAAAGCGGTGAGAAAATATTTCTGTTCATATAAACCTCAATTATTTTTTAACAACAGCAATTAAGACGATTAAAGAAATTAATTGTTTTGTTTTTAGTAAAATTAATACAAAATTATTTTGTATTGAAGTAGTAAAAAATTTAATTCCTATTTTTTGAAGTTCACTCTGAGTAGCGCAAATGTTCGCAGAAAATAATTCGCGTAAGTCTACGAAATCAGCGATAAATAAATTTCACCGTTTACCACATGAACTATATCGTTATTCTGAGTTCGCCATTTGTGTATTACTTCAGTCATTCTTAATGGAGCAAAGCGGAATGAAGAATCTCAAAAAAACAAAAAATGAGTTAGATTCTTCGTCCGCCAAAAATGGCGGACTCAGAATGACATGCAAGTATATTTGATTATAGAGTCATTCTAAATGCTAAAAGAAAATTATAGAAAATATTCATAACGAAAAGATTGTGGTAGATTAAAAGTCCCTCTCTTTTTAAGAGAGGGATTTAGGGTGAGTTTATTTATAATGATTGAATTGAAAATAAAAAGTCATTCTGAATGGAACGAAGTGGAATGAAGAATCTCTAAAACAAAAAGGATTAGATT
>JARYLX010000003.1 GCA_029907415.1 Melioribacter sp. | reverse complement strand
CACTCGCAGGAATTGAACTTTATAAAGCACTTACCTCAGATAAAGATGCTGATGCTATTGCAGGGAGTATAAATCTGGTAACGAAAAAGGCTCCATCTCTTAGAGAAATAAACGCAGTATTAAAAGGCGGCTATAATAATGTAATGAATTCTGCAAAGCAGTACGATTTTTCATTAAAGTATGGAGAAAGATTTTTGAATGACATACTTGGAGTAAGAGTTAATGCAAATGCTGAAAGCAAGATTAGAAGTAACGAAAAATACGACCTTGATTATGACCAAACAATAAATAATCAAACTGATTATGCAATTAATAATTTCTCACTTGAATTTACTGATGAGATAAGAACTCGTAATGGCGGTGGAATTATGCTTGATATTAATACTCCTGATGAAGGAAATATAAAAATAAATAATGTTTATAACAGTACTAAACGAGATTATATTATACATTCAAGAGATTATCCATCGGGTGGTGGTGTTGGTGGAACTGTTACATATTCATTCAGAGATAGAGAACAGGAAATTAAGACTTTCAACAGTTCTATTGCCGGTGATAATAATTTGCTTGGTCTTAAATTTAATTGGGGTTTATCTTATGCACAGTCAGAAGCTGATTATCCATTTGATTACAGCATTGATTTTCATGAACCTTCTAATGCTGGTGTTTCTGGAATGGCAAATACTCCAAGTTTGAAATCAAACCCGGAAAAATTAATTCCTTTTGCCTATAATAATTTTAGAACAGCCACTCTATATGAAGCTTATTACTATACACAAAGAAATTTTGAAAAAGAAAAAACCGCTTTTCTTAATGCTTCAAGGAATTATTTGATTGGAAATTTGATGTCAGGCGAATTTAAATTTGGTGCTAAATATAAAATTAAAAGCAGATCAAATGTTACAACATCACAATATGCCCCATATTATCTGGGCTACTGGCAGCCATATGAATTAACATCTGATGGAAAAATTCAACAAAAAGATTTAAGCGGAACTTTGTTCGATGCTTTCTATCAAAGATATTTGCAAAACCCTCTTAATAATACATTGGCTTTTATTGAATTTCTCGACGATACACCGGCTTCAAGAGATTTATATGGTTCCTATAAATTATACCCTTTAATCAACAGAGATAAAATGCGTCAATGGTATGAACTCAATAAAAATGGAGTAGATAAAAATGGTGTTAAAAGAGAATATAATTTAGACCCTTCAAATCAAGCCAATTATTATGATATATCGGAAAGTGTATCTGCAGCTTATATAATGAATACACTTAAAATTGGACAGAACATAACTTTCATTGCTGGATTGAGAATAGAAAGAGAAGATAATGATTACAAATCAAAATACTCTCCAAGTCAAATTGGTGGATTCCCGATTCCTCTTGGTGTAACACGGGATACATCCTCAAACTTCACTCAAACAATTTATTTGCCGAATTTTCATCTTAATATTAAACCAACAAATTTTATGAGCATCCGAATTGCAGCGTACAAAGCTTTAGCAAGACCTGATTTTAATATGAGACTCAGTAAATATTTTGCATGGCGTCCTGCTCAAGTTGGTATTGATAAACAATTAATTGTTGGCAATCCAATATTAAAAACTGCACAAGCTTGGAACTATGAAATCAATACATCATTCTTTGGAAATGAAATTGGTTTAATTTCAATTTCTGCATTCTATAAAGAGATAAAAGATATGTACCATATGCTCAATAGAATTAATACTACCGGTGATACTTTATTTCATTATCTTGGCTTGAGTTGGAAAACACTCCACACAGGTAGTTATGCTTTAACGGTTCCTTATAACTCACCTAAACCAACAAAAGTTTGGGGATTTGAATTTGAACATCAAATTAATTTTACATTTTTACCAGGGTTTTTACGTAACTTTGTTTTAAGCTACAATGCATCACTTGTTCGTTCTGAAACTTGGCTCATAGGTTCAAAGACTGATACTACTTTTGTTGAAAAAGAAATTTTACCCGGCATAAAAATAAAAGTCCCACAATATTCAGAACATGCAATTGAAGTCAAACAACAATTGGAAAATCAACCGGAATTTTTTGGAAACATAGCCTTAGGTTATGATATTGGTCCTGTATCTGCCCGTATCTCATTGTTCCATCAATCAGAATATAATCTATCATTTTCACCAAGTGGAAGAGGAGATGTTATAATAAATCCGTTTACAAGATTGGATTTTGCTCTTAAGTATCAATACAATGATAATATAGCAGTTCTTCTGAATATTAATAATTTGACAAATATTAAAGAAGAAAATTTGATATATAACCGCGTAAATGGCTATAAAATTCTAAATACAAGTGAGCGTTACGGATTAACAGCTGATTTAGGGATTAAAATAGATTTATAATTTATTAAACCATATATGGATTATAAAAAACATATTATCCATCAACAAAACCATGGAGGCACCATGAAAAAGAAAAACAACCTAATCTTATCTTCATTTTTACTTTTGTTTATTACATCATATGTGTTTGGTCAAAATGTACTTAAGCTTAAACCTTATGATGGTACACCCGGGTCATACATAATAGCTCAAATTAAAGCTGATACTGCAGCTAATCATGGAGTATTACCTGACCGTGTTTATGAACTTCAAAGCGGTGGTATCTATCTTAATACAGAACAATTTAATATAGCTAAAGGAGTAACTATTAGATTAGTATGCTATGGTCCTAAGAAGCCAATTATTTATCAATTCCCAACTGGAACAGGAAGCAATCCACAAAATCCTCCAGGAAATCTCTTTGTTCTTCAGGGTGGGAATTTAGAAATGAAAAATATTGCAGTATCTGGATATTTTGAGGCAAGCAGCGATTATCTCGATAACTTGCAGGGTGGCATTATTAATACAACTCAGGAAGGTTCCTCTATTATTATTGATGATTGTATTTTTAATAATATTAATGGTCAACATATTCGAACTGGAAGTGCAACAAAGAAAGTTAAAGTAACCAATACAATATTTGCTAATATGGGATTTCTTGGCCGTTCAAATCTTGGAGCTGGTAAAGGTATCGATTTAAGAGAAGCTTCTTGTGATTCTCTTATTCTCGTTAATAATACTTTTGTAAATTATCAGGACCGTGTTATTAGACATTACAACTTTAGTAATCCTCTTGCTGGGACAGGTGGAATTCAATATTGTTTAATTAACCATAATTCCTTTGTTAATGGTATGGGTTTCCATGGCTTACTTTCTTTAGGTAATGTCGGCAAAGAAGTAATTATAAAGAATAATTTATTCTATGATGCATTTGCCTTAGGTGAGGATTCTACAGATGCTACGAGAGCTGCAGAATGGGCTAATACTGGCGAAACTTATGCTAATGGGAATAATAGGATTACATGGATTTTCAGTGCTCCAAATGATACTACTCAATGGACTGTTAAAAATAACTACTATGTTATTTCTCCAGAAGGACAAAGCTTTTTAACAAAGTATGGATTTGGAGAAGGTTCTCCATTATCACTACATATTAAAAGCAGACTTGGTGCAGCAGCTGCAACTGCATTTAAGAAAATTAATTTGAAACTGAAAGAAATCCCAAGATTAATGATTAATATGATGGAATGGTATGAAAGCCCTGATGGTGGGAATAAAACTAAAAATACACCTTCAGATAAATGGAATAAAAATCTGCACGATATGGATAGAAGAACTTATAAATATTTTGAAGATACACTTGATTGCTCTTATGATACTAATGTTGAAGCATATTATAGTGCTGAAAGAGGATTCCCTGTTGGCGATTTAAATTGGTTTCCAGAACTAAAAGTTCGCTGGGAAGCTGGAGAAACAGTTGATGTTGAAAAAGATATAATTTTGGTTTATGACTATATCCTAGAACAAAATTATCCGAATCCATTTAATCCATCTACAAATATTACCTATAGTTTGCCAAAAACTTCCAATGTAACATTGACAATTTATAATTCACTTGGTCAAGAAGTTGCAAAACTTGTTAACAATCAGATTCAAAATGCTGGTAAATATACAGTTACATGGAACGGGAAAAATTTATCTGGCCAAACATTATCAAGCGGAATTTATTTCTACCAGTTAAAGACTGATGAAATAACTCTTACAAGAAAAATGACATTGATTAAATAAATATGCAATCAGGGATGACTGAAATAAGTCATCCCTTTTTAATAAGTGTATAATAAAAAAGTTAATCAAAATTATTATTTTTGTGGTAAGTAATTAAATAACATAACATTATTCTTTGGATTGAATTACTAAAAGTATAAATATGAAATCGAAACCTGTTACTTTAAGTGATATTGCTAAGATATTGAATGTATCAACTGTAACAGTATCTAAAGCATTAAGAAATCATCCAGATATTTCCCCTGAAACAACAAAAAAAATAAAAAAACTTGCCGAAGAACTTGACTATACTCCAAATCTTATAGCCCGTAGTTTATCTGCAAGAAGGTCAAATACAATTGGAGTCGTTGTTCCTAAAATTGCTCATTTCTTTTTTGGTTCTATAATAGAAAATATTTATAGAATCGGGATGGAACATAATTATGAAATTATTCTTACTGTTTCTCAAGAAAATACAGAACTCGAAAGAAAGCATATTCATACATTATTGGCTATGAAAGTTGATGGCATTATTGTATCTATAACACAACATACCAATAATTATGAAATTTTTGAAACGGTATTGAAGAGAGAAATCCCAATTGTATTTATTGATAGAGTCCCTTCACTTAAAAATATAAGTACTGTTACTGTTGACGATAGAGGTGGTGCATTCAAAGCTGTTGAACATGCTATAAAACTTGGGTACACAAAAATTGCACATTTTGCAGGTTATACTAATATCAATATCGGTAAAGAGAGATTATTGGGTTTCAAAGATGCTATGGAAAAATATGGGATTGAAATAAATCCTGATTGGGTCATAGAAGGTGGTTTTGGAGAAGAATATGGTTATAATGCATTCATGAAACTTTATAAACAAAATAATTTACCTGAATTTATATTTACTGTTACTTTTCCAGTTGCACTTGGAGTATATACGGCAGCAAAGGAAGTTGGATTGCGAATTCCTGAGGATATAGATTTAATTTGTTTTGGTAATGCGAAAGTTCAGGAATTTCTTTGCCCGCCTTTAAGTTGTGTTGACCAATCCACTAATTTATTAAGCCAGCACGCAATGGAAATTCTTTTTGAAAACATTAATAATCAGGATGAATTTAACCCTAAAAATATTGTTATCGATACTGAGTTGATTTTACGAGGTACCTGTATAAAGAAACAATATTCATTCTGATTATTACACATCATATTTTAACATAGAATGAGGTGAGCATGAAAAAGCAAAAATTAATTTTATTGATACTATCTATATTTTTTTATTCAAATAATAATGCACAGGATGAATGGCACAAAGCCGATGAAATTTTGAAAAATATTGTCCCGCCAAAATTTTCTGAAAAAAAATATAATGTTCTTGATTTCATAAGCATTGAACAAGCAAAAAAAGATATTAGAGAGGCAATCAAAAATGCAATTGAAAAATGTTCAAACAATGGTGGTGGAACAGTTGTGGTGCCAAAAGGTGAATATTATTGTGGTGGTCCAATTCATCTTAAAAGTAATGTGAATCTTCATCTGGAAGAAGGAACAATAATAAAATTTAGTACCAACCCAGATGATTATTTACCAGTTGTATTTACAAGATGGGAAGGAGTAGAATGCTTTAATTATTCTCCTCTTATCTATGCATATGAGCAGGAAAATATTGCAATTACAGGGAAAGGAATTTTAGATGGCCAGGCAAGTTCCGAAAACTGGTGGAAATGGAACGGCAACAAAAATTATGGGTGGGTTACTGGAATGCCAAGTCAAAGAGATAGTATTTCAAGACCAAGATTGATGAAAATGAATAATGAGGGGGTACCAGTTGAAAAAAGAATTTTTGGTAAAGGATATTATTTAAGACCAAATTTTGTTCAATTTATTAAATGTAAAAATATTCTTCTTGAAGATATTACCATTACAAATTCTCCAATGTGGATTATTCATCCAGTACTATCAGAGAATATTACAATTAAAAATGTAAAAACAATCAGTGATGGACCAAATACAGATGGCTGTGACCCGGAATCTTGTAAAAATGTGTTGATTGATAATTGTTATTTTGATAATGGAGATGATTGCATTGCAATAAAATCAGGTAGAAATCTTGATGGAAGAAGAATTAATGTTCCAAGTGAAAATATTATAGTTAGAAATTCTATTATGAAAGATGGGCATGGCGGGGTATCAATTGGGAGTGAAATTTCTGGAGGATGTAGAAATGTATTTATTGAGAATTGTAAAATGGATAGCCCAAATCTTGATAGAGCATTAAGAATCAAGTCTAATTCTTATAGAGGTGGAGTAGTTGAAAATATTTTTATGAGAAATGTAGAAGTTGGAGAAGTAAGCAATGCTGTTATAAGATTAAATATGCGTTATGACCCGAATGAAGGCAACGATGGTAAATTCCCCCCAGTATTTCGAAATATTAAAGTGGAAAAAGTAACAAGTAAAAAAAGTGAATATGCACTAGAATTTATTGGACTGAAAGATTCGCCAATTCGTAATGTTCAAATTATTGATTGTAATTTTGAAGGCGTTGCTAAGGAAAATTCATTGCAAAATGTTGAAGAACTCAAATTAATTAATGTGATAATTAATGGTAAAAAAGTGGAGTAGATTTCTATTAAAATTTTATAAATTATGATAGTAAATTATCGTAACATAAATCTGCTCTAAAATTACTGACATTACCGGAAAGGAAATATTATGAGAATAAAATTTATTCTTGTTTTTATTTTTTTAACTACAATTCTTAATGCACAAAACGATACTGCAAAAATATATGAACTACAGCAAATTACAGTTACTTCAACTAAATTTGAGCAATTACTTAGAAATTTTACGCCTTCATATTCAATAATTCCTGAGGGAAAAATTAAGCAGGATATTAAACCATCTTTACTTGCTTCGATCAGTGGGAAAATCCCAAGCTTGTTTATTACTGAAAATGGTTTAAGTGGTTTTGGAATTGGCTCACAAGCTGCTGGAAAAATTTCAATACGTGGTGTAAATGGAATACAACAAACATTAATAGTTGTTGATGGAAGACCAGAATTTGCTGGAATATTTGGGCATCCTATTGCAGATATTTACCAATCTTCTGAAATAGCAGCAGTTGATGTTTTGCGAGGACCTTCATCAGTTATATTTGGTACTAACGCAATGGGAGGTGTCATTAATATTACTACTAAAAAAACTCAACTTGAAGGTATAAAAATTTTTACAGATGTTAATTATGGTTCTTTTGATACATACAAAATAAAAAGCAGTATTGATTATAAAAGAAATAAGTTCATAAGCAAAATCTCAATAAGTAAAGATTATTCAAATGATAATCGTCCCTCTTCAAGCTTTCATTCTATTTCGGGGATTTATAATGCTTCTTATTTAATCAATCAATCCTGGTCAATTGACTTTAATGCTTTTATCAGCTCGACGAAATCTTTTAACCCAGGACCTGTAACAAAACCATATAAAAATGATTCAGTCTGGACAGATATTACCAGAGCAAACACTTCTTTATCACTGAAAAATAAATATGACAAATATGAAGGCTCTGTTTTGCTTTTTTTTAATAATGGTGTTCACGATGTTTTTGATGGATTCCATTCAAATGATAATACACTTGGATTGATAATAAATGAGAGTTTTGAATTTATTGAAAAAAGTTTAATAACATTAGGGGCTGATATAAAACGTTATGCAGGCAGTGCAAGAAATAAAACTCAATTAATAGATAAACATGTAATAGAAAAATCTCTTTATGTTCTTCTAAGTAAAAATATATTCAATAGAATTTCATTCAGTGGTGGAGTAAGATTAAACAACCATTCTGTTTATGGCACATTATTGATACCACAATTTAATTTAAGTTATCAGGTTGATGGTAAATCTTATCTATATATTTCTGCAGCAGAAGGATTTAGAAATCCTACTCTCAATGAATTGTTTCTCTTTGGGGCTAATATTGATTTAAAACCTGAAAAAATCTGGAATTATGAAATTGGTTTTAAAAGCAAGTTGCTTCAAAACAAACTTTTATTTAATGGGGCCTTTTATTTAATTGAAGGAAAAGATTTTATTAATATGGTCGGTGTTTATCCTAATATTAAAAACCAGAATGTAAATAAATTGACCAATCGAGGTTTTGAAATTGAGGCAAGTTATATTTTATCAAAAAGTTTTACGATAAATGGTAATTATAGTTACATTAAAAATTCTACTAAATTAATAGGCGTTCCACAACAACAATTTTTTGCAGAAGCTAATTATATTTATAAAATTTTCAGTTTTAATGTAGGATTAAAAACAATTTCAAATCTTTATACTTCGGTAAAGACAAATAATTCTGTAGAGAAAAAACAAAGTTATGCTTTATTAAATGCCTCGATGTGGGTTAATTTAGTTAAATCCCTGTCAATGTATTTGAAATTAGATAATTTATTAAACAGACAATATGAAATTATGGATGGTTATCCAATGCCGGGGAGAACATTTTTACTTGGTTTTAGTTTTGATACGAATTTATAAATTCTCTAAGAATAATTTTATAAATAGAATATTTCAATTATAACTTTGTTTAGTAATTTGAGGAGGGATGAAAATGTTTTTAACAAACAATAAAATAATAACAAAAGTAACAACATTCTTGATTATTATTTTGGCATATGCAAATCAATTTTATGCCAAAGATGATGATTGTAAGAAAAGAGATTCTTGTTGTCATAAGTCTGAAAATAGTATAAGATTTGAACATATTGGCATAAACGTAAAGGACCCTATTACAGCTGCAAGGTGGTATTCGGAAAATTTGAATATGAAGATTCTGCGTGAAGGTACTGCTCCAAATTATTCTACATTCGTTGCTGATTCATCCATACATATGATGATAGAATTTAATTACAACAAAGATTTTCCAACTATTGATTCACTTAATTTTAATTATGATTCTTTTCATCTTGCATTTTGTGTTTTTAATATTAACATGATTAAAGAAAAGCTATTGAATGCAGGTGCAACTGTTTTAAGTGATTTAAGAAAAACTGATTCTGGAGACCAGGTTTTAGTTTTGAAAGATCCGTGGGGTTTACCAATCCAGTTTGTTCAAAGAGTAAAACCTATGATAAACGCTGAAGGAATTTTTATAGAACATATTGCTTTTAATGTTTCGGATTCTCCTGCAAAATCCAAGTGGTATGTTAATAATTTAAATATGGAAATTATGAGAGAAGGGAAAGCCCCGTCATTTGGAATGTTTATAGCTGATGAGAATAAAAATGTAATGTTTGAATTTTATCAGCATCAAGATTCGCCCGTAATAAATTTTAATGATATTACTCACTCAACTTTGCATGTTGCTTTTGTTGTTCAGGATATAAAAGCATTGAAAGAAAAATTATTAACGAATGAAGCTGAACTTGTTAATGATATTTATCAAACACCATCCGGAGATTATGTGATGAATTTTAAAGATTCTACTGGATTACCACTTCAATTTGTAAGTCGTGTTAAACCTATGCTGAAATAATTTAACATGATAATGAATTAAAAAGGTGACAAAATGAAAGTATTAATAAAATTATTTTTGATTTTTTGTATCCCTGTGCTGACTTTATTATCTCAGGAAAAAGATACTAACCAGCCTGCAAAAGAATTTACAATTGAAAATTGTGTAAATGAATTCAACCCTGAAAAAATTGTAAAGACAGAAGTAGGTTATCAATACTGGTTTGTTGATAAAAATTTTCTTGATGGTAGGACATTAAAATTAAGTGTTGTAGCTCCGCATTCAGCAACTCATCCGCCTCATAAACATTCTGAAGATGAGTTCTTCTTTGTTCTGGAAGGTACAGCAGAATTTTATCTTAATGGTGAAACTAAAGTTGGTAAAGCCTACTCAAGTTTTTACTGTCCACCGAATAGCATGCATGGCATTAGAAACATTGGTGATACTGAATTAAAATATCTTGTAATAAAGAAATATGAAAAGTAAATAATAGACAATAGTTACTAGTTATTAGTTAATAGTTACTAGTTAATAGTTAATAGATAATAAATATGAGGAGCACAATGATAAACTCAATTGACAAATCAAAAAAGGTAGTAACATTTGGTGAAATAATGTTAAGATTATCAACTCCAGGGTTTACAAGATTTGTTCAGTCACAAAGCTTTGATGTTACATTTGGAGGTGGTGAAGCAAATGTAGCGGTATCATTAGCAAATTATGGACTTGAATCTTATTATGTAACAAAACTACCAAAGCACGAAATTGGTCAAGCAGCTGTAAATCATTTAAGAAGATTTGGTGTTAAAGATGATTTTATTGTTCGCGGCGGAGATAGAATTGGAATCTATTTTTTAGAAACAGGTGCAAGTCAAAGACCTTCAAAAGTAATTTATGATAGAGCTAATTCAGCAGTTGCACTAATGAAAAAAGGAGAAGTAGATTGGAATAAGGTTTTTGAAAATGCTATCTGGTTCCACTGGACAGGTATTACACCAGCATTGGGTAAAAATGCTCAGGAAATTTTATCGGAAGCCTGCCAAATTGCAAAAATAAAAAATGTTACTGTTAGCTGTGATTTAAACTTTAGAGCAAAAATGTGGACTACTGAAGAAGCTCAAGCTGTCATGAAACCTTTAATGAAATTTGTAGATGTTTGTATTGCAAATGAAGAAGATGCAGAAAAGAGTTTGGGGATTAAAGCAGAGGCTACCGATATTGAGTCTGGTAAGTTAAGCGAAGAAGGATATTTTAATGTTGCAAAAAAATTAAAAGAAATTTATGGATTTAAGGCAGTTGCAATTACACTAAGAGAAAGTTATTCAGCATCGAGAAATGGATGGAGTGCGATTTTACTTGATGACAAAGATTGTAAAACTCCATATCGTTCAAGAAAATATGATATTGAGATAGTTGACAGAGTTGGAGCTGGTGATTCATTTGCCAGTGGGTTAATCTATGGATTATTAACAAAGGATAATACTAAAGATGCATTAGAATTTGCAGTAGCAGCATCATGTCTGAAACATTCAATCCCCGGTGATTTTAATTTAGTATCAATCGATGAAGTAGAAAAATTGATTAAAAGTGGTGGCTCTGGAAGAGTTGAAAGGTAAACATTTAGTATTTATAAAATATGATTTGTAATAACTAATGAATTATTTTGTCCTCTGCGGTTTTATCTTTTAATCGTAGAGGATAAAATATTTAATTTATTTAACATCGAGTTTAAAACTTAATATTACATTTTTTGTATTAAATTAAATTTCACAAGCTTCGCTCAATTCACTAATAATTTTTAGTGTCTCATCAAACTTATCATTATTTAGAATGGATTTAATAATTCTGCTTCCAACAATTACTCCGTCACAATAAGGAGAAAAATTTTTTATATCATCAGATTTAGATATTCCAAATCCAATCAGCATTTTATTTTTTTTGATTAAAGAATAAGTTCTTTTAAGATTATCAAATGTTTCATTGCCGAATGAATCTTTGATTCCTGTAGTCCCGGTAACGCTGACGCAATATACAAATCCACTGCTCTTGTTATCAATTGAGATTATTCTTTCGTTAGTTGAAGCAGGAGTTGTAAGTAGTATAATATCTAAATTTTTTGTATCGCAATCATAAAATGAGTCGTATTCCTCAAGTGGAACATCGGGCACAATTAAACCTTTTACGCCTGCATTAAAGGCATCCTCGAAAAAATTTGATTTGTTGTATCTATTTATTGGATTTGCATAACCCATCAAAATAATTGGTTTTTCAGAGTGCTTTGAAATTACTTCTGCATATTTTAATACATCATGAGTAGTAACATTATTGTTGAGTGCAATATTTGATGATGTTTGAATAACCGGTCCATCAGCTAAAGGGTCGCTGAATGGAATCCCTAATTCAAGCATATCAGCTCCAGCATCTAAAACAGCTTTTGCTAATTCAACAAAATTATTTTTATCAGGAAAGCCCGCAGTTAGAAATATTGATAAAACTTTTCTTTTTTGGTTGTTTAATTTTTCAATGTAATTATGAATAGTGCTCATTATAATTCTTCCTTAAAATTGTCCATATAAGTTGAAAGGTCTTTATCTCCTCTGCCGCTTAAATTAATTACTATAATTTCATCACGATTTGTATTGTCAATAAATTTTTCAAGATAAGCAATTGCATGTGCACTTTCTAAAGCAGGTAAAATTCCTTCAAGTCGAGTTAAAAGATATGCAGCTTTCAAAGCTTCGGTATCAGTTACAGAAAAATATTTTACTCGAGAAATATCTTTAAGTAACGAATGTTCAGGGCCCACCCCAGGATAATCAAGGCCTGCCGAAATTGAATGAACTTCTGAAACCTGACCATCTTTATCTTGCAAAAGATATGTAAGCATTCCTTGGAAAATACCTGGTGAACCAAGACTTAAAGTTGCACAATGTTTGTTTGTATTTATTCCATAACCTGCTGCTTCTACTCCAATTAAATTTATGTTTTTATAATTGATGAATGGATAAAAAATACCTATAGCATTTGAGCCGCCTCCCACGCATGCAATAATGTAATCTGGCAGTCGTTTCTCAATTGACAAGATTTGTTCTTTTGTTTCATTCCCAATTATTGATTGAAAATCTCTAACTATCATCGGATAAGGATGAGGACCCACAACAGAACCAATAATGTAGTGAGTATTTTTTACATTTGTTACCCAATCTCTTATTGCTTCATTTGTTGCATCTTTGAGTGTTTTACTTCCAGAAGAGACAGGGATTACATCAGCTCCAAGAAGTTTCATTCTAAAAACATTTGGTTTTTGTCTTTCAATATCTTTTTCTCCCATGTAAACAACACATTTGATTCCGAATCTTGCACATACAGTTGCTGTAGCAACTCCATGTTGTCCGGCTCCCGTCTCAGCAATAATTCTCTCTTTACCTAATTTTCTTGCAATTAATATTTGACCAAGTGCATTATTTAGTTTATGTGCACCGGTGTGACATAAATCTTCGCGCTTTAAATAAATTTTTGCTTTACCATAATATTCTGTTAATCTGCTTGCAAATGTAAGGGGAGTTGGTCTTCCGTTATATTCTTTTTGTAGTTGATAATATTCACTTATAAATTCAGAATCATTTTTTAATTGATTATAAATTGATTCAAGTTCATAAAGAGCTGGAATTAAAGTTTCGGGAACATAACGCCCGCCATAAATTCCAAATTTACCATGTGAATCAGGATAATTGTAATTATTCATTTTGCGCTCATAGTTTTGTATACTAAATTTTAAAATTTGCTCGAGCCCTTAAGACTTCCATTTTGTGGAAGCTCAGAGGGCTCGAGAGGAGTGTATGCACCGGAACATAAAGATATATTTTGTTTTGTTTGTGAATTTTTCTTATTAAATATTTTTGCATGAGTACCTGAGATTATTTACTACTCTAAAAAATTCTTTTAGCTTTTTGTGACTTTTTTTACCTGGTTTAGTTTCAACAGATGAAGAAAGGTCAACAGCTTGTGGTTTGATATTTTTATAAATGTATTCAATATTGTTAATAGATACACCGCCAGCTAAAATAATTTTATTTCTTAGGTTTTCCGGGATTAAATTCCAGTTAAAAGTTTTTCCCGTGCCTCCAAAAGATTTCTGCGAATATGTATCTAATAAAAACTCGCAATTGTTAAACATATATAATTTTGTAAAATCAAATTGTTCATCAATGCGAAAACTTTTAATCACAGGCAAAGTTATTTGAGAAGCAAAATTAAAATCCTCATTGCCATGTAATTGAATATGAGTCAATCCTATTTTTTTTGAAATATTATTTATATCCTGTGCATCATTATCTACAAACACTCCAACTTTAGATATGAATGCAGGAAGATGTTTTATAATCTTTTCTGCCGATGAATAGTTGATGAATCGTTTGCTTTTTTTGTAAAAAATAAAACCAAGTGCATCTGCACCTAATTCGCAACAAAGTAGTGCATCATCAATATTTGTAATGCCACAAATTTTTACTCTCATCCTTCAGGTCTCTTTCGAATTACAATTCTTAATAAATTCTTTTACACTTTCTTTAATATTATTTGATTTCATAAAATGTTCACCTACTAAAACAGCATTAACTTTTGTCTGTTTTATTTTGTTAATATCCTCTTTAGTGTGAATTCCGCTTTCTGATACAATGGTTGCATATTCAGGTAAATGCTTTGAAATTGTTAATGTTGTGCTTAAATCAACATCAAATGTTTCAAGATTTCTGTTATTAATGCCAATTAAATTATTTTTATTAAAATCGATTTTATCGAGCTGAGAAGTTGAATGAAGTTCTAATAAAACTTCCATGCCGCATTCAACAGCAGCAGAGGTCAAATTATCAATTTGATTTTTTGATAAAGCTTCTGCAATAAGTAGAATAGCATCAGCACCTGAGGCTTTTGCTTCATAAATCTGAAATTCATCTATAATAAAATCCTTCCTTAAAAGAGGAACCGTTTTTATTCTTGCAATATCTTTTAGAAAATTAATGTGCCCCTTGAAAAAATTGTTGTCTGTCAAAATTGAGATTGCCTGCACAGAACATTCCATATAAATTGAAGCAATATTTATGTGGTCAAAATTTTCAATTAAAATACCTTTTGACGGGCTTGCTTTTTTAATTTCTGCTATTAAAGAAAGATTCCCTGGCTTATTGATAGATTTACTTAAACTAATCGTCTTTGTATTGAAAAATTCTTCATCCATAAATGATGAATATGTAAATCTCTGTTTGAGTTTTGTTACTTCTTCTTTTTTTACTTCGAGTATTTTATTCAGAAAGTTCATTGATAATTTTCTCCAAAAGATTTTAGAGAAATTAATTTTTCATATGCTCTGCCAGAAAGAATTGATTCCTCTGCTGCAAGACGACATTCATTTATGTTGTTTGAATAATCAGCGGCGTAAAGCGCCATTGCCGCATTAGCTGCAACAACATAAAAAGCATCGTTTTTTACTTTATCTCTAAGCACAGAAAGAATTATCTCTGCATTCTTTTCTACTGAATTACTCTGAATATTTTCTTTATCAATCTTTTTATAACCGAATGTATTATAAGAAATTTTGTATTTCTTTAAAGTTGATTTATGATGTTCAAATACATCAGTCTCTTCTGTAAGAGAAATTTCATCAAGACTATTATCCGTACAAACAAAACACACCTTTTGCATATCAAGATATGAAACAGCTTTTGACATCAACTCAGCTGCTTGATTATTGAAAGTGCCAATTAATTGTTTTTTAGTATTAGCTGGATTTGTTAAAGGTCCGAGAATATTAAATACAGTTCTCATTCCTAATTCTTTTCTAACTTCTGCTGCATATTTCATTGCAGGGTGATAAAGAGGAGCAAATAAAAATGTAATTCCTATTTTATTCAATGCTTCTTCTGCAGCAGAAGGGGAAAGATTAATATTAATTCCAAGGTATGAAAGAACATCTGCACTTCCACATTTACTTGAAATAGATTTATTACCATGTTTTGCTACTTTAATTCCACAACCTGCAACAACAAATGCAGATGCAGTAGAAATATTAAATGTATTGGAACCATCACCTCCTGTGCCGCATACATCAATTGTGTTTTCATCAGAATTAATTTTAATGCTTTTATTGCGCATTGCTTTTATAAAGCCAGCAACTTCTTCTGGAGTTTCACCCTTAGTTTTTAAAGCAAGTAAAAATCCAGCAATCTGCGAGTTGTTACATGAACCATTCATTATATGAGTCATTGATTCATAAGCTTCATCAATAGTTAGATTAATGCCGGAAGCAATTTTTTCAATGTAATTATTTATCATAGTTCAATCCAGTTTTTTATTAATTGATAACCTACTTTTGTTAAAATAGATTCTGGATGGAATTGAATTCCTTCGATTGGAAATTTTTTGTGTCTAATACCCATAATAATATCGTCTTCAGTGTGAGCGGATATTTCAAGAACATCAGGAAGACTACTTTTTTCAATAATTAAAGAATGATATCGTCCAGCATCAAATTTTTGTTCAACATTTTTAAATATTGTTTTGCCATCATGAATGATAAGTGATGTTTTCCCATGCATTAAGTAAGGAGCATTTATTATATTACCTCCGAAGTAATAACCAATAGTTTGATGACCAAGACATACACCAAGTATAGGCGTATTTGGACCAAAATTTTTTATTACATCAATTGTAATTCCTGTATCTTCTGGTGTGCCAGGACCGGGAGAAATAACAATTTTATCTGGGTTCATTTTTTTAATCTCATCAATTGATGTTCGGTCATTGCGTTTTACAATTATGTTATTTGTAAATTGTCCGATTAATTGAACAAGGTTATATGTAAAAGAATCGTAATTGTCAATTACTAAGATTTTCATCAATTACCTCCGCACATTTTAGTGCGCTAACTAATGCAGCTGATTTGTTTTTAATTTCTTTGAGTTCAAGTTCAGGTTTACTATCGGCTACGATGCCAGCGCCAGCTTGCCAGTAAATTTTATTTTTTGTTGCAAATAAAGTTCTTATTGCTATGCACATATCTAAATTCCCACTGAAATCGATATATCCAACTGCACCAGCATATAATCCGCGTTTTATTTTTTCGTATTCGTTAATCAATTGAATTGCTCTAATTTTTGGAGCGCCTGTTACTGTTCCCGCCGGGAATGATGATTTAAAAGCATCTATGCAATCGGCATCTTCACGCAATATACCTTCAACTCGAGATACGATATGCATAACATGAGAAAATCTATTGATTTTCATTCTCTCACTTATTTTTACAGAACCAAGTTGACAAAATCTTCCAAGGTCATTTCTTGCTAAATCTACAAGCATTACATGTTCTGCTATTTCTTTAGGGTCGTTAAGTAAATCCATTTCTAATTCTAAATCTTCTTCTTCTGTTCTGCCTCGTCTTCTTGTCCCTGCTATTGGTAATATTTCAGCTTTTCTGTTTTTTACTTTTAGTAAATCTTCAGGTGATGTCCCAATAACTTTAAAGTCATTATCAAATTCCATAAAATACATATATGGTGAAGGATTAATCATTCTTAATGCTCTGTAAACATTGAATGGGTCACCATGATATTCTGCTTCAAATCTTTTTGAAAGAACAATTTGAAATACATCGCCGTTGTAAATATTTTTTTTTGATACTCTTACAAGATCACAGAATTCTTCTTCTTCATTATCACTCAAAGGCTTGGGATTAGCTTTGAAGTCAGATTTAAACTCAATGTTTTTGTTCAATATTTCTTTTAGTTTTTGAAGTTCATTTTTTGCATGTTCAAATTTTTCTTTGATATTTTGTTTATGAGAACAATCAACATTATAAATCAATATTATTTGATGCTTAAAATGGTCAAATACAATAAGTGAATTATAAATCCCAAGAATTGAATCGGGGGCAATGCTTTCTTCTTTAGAATTATACAATATACTATCTTCAATTAGAGATATGTTATTAAAACCAATAAATCCTACTAAGCCACCTGAAAAATAGGGTAGTTCATCAATTTTGGGATAAGAGAACTTATGAATTTTGTTTTTTAAGTAATCGAAGATGTTGCCGGAGATTTTCTCAGTTTTTCTAAAATCTTTAATAGTAATTTCAGTGTAATTATTGGAAATTATTTCAGCTGGATTTAATCCGATAAATGAATATCGAGCTAATCTTCCAATTCCTTCTACGGACTCTAACAAAAAGGTGTAATAATTTTTATTTCTGACTTTTAAATATGCAGAAACTGGAGTAAGCAAATCAGCAGCAATTCTTTCATACACTGGTACGATATTATATTTTTCTGATAGTTCTAAAAATTTTTTGTATTCCATATTGAATTCCTTTAAAACAAAAAACCCTTCTCAGTGATAACTAAGAAGGGTTTCTTGCATTGAAATATTTAATTAAATTTATGTTATCACTGAGATGATGGATATAATTCTGCGCCACCACCACCAGTGATTTTTGTTCATTTTGTTATATGTTTTGTTCCTGTAAATCATTTGCTGCAAAGATAGAGAAAATGAATTAAATAAGTCAATATCTGGATGAAGAATTTTTATATTTTCTGATTTATGTGATTAAAAATATTAACTGGAGCTTCATTATTATTAGGCTGAGATTTAATAGTGAAAATTCAATACATATGCTGATAAATTAATATTTGCTTTAATTCATAATTTTTTTTAGCAATCTAAATTTCAAACCATTCTTGAATGTGCTGCCATTTCTCTTCATTGTAATAAGTGTGTGTGTATTCATTTGTTTTCTTTGAGTAAATGTAATCTTTAGACCAGCTCGGAGCATTGATGATAATTTCTTCAATTGCATCAATGATAAATATCAACTCATCGTTTGTCATTGTAGGATGAATTGAAAGACGGACCCAGCCTGGTTTTTCTGATAAATCACCTTGATTTATTTTTTCTGTTATATGTTTTGATCTAGTTGGATCAACATGAAGTAAATAATGGCCATAAGTTCCTGCGCATGAACATCCACCTCTTACTTGAATGCCATATTTATCATTGAGCAGTTTGACCATTAAATTATAATGTATATTTTCCAAATAAAATGAGATAACTCCAAGCCTGTCTTCATGTTCAGCGGCAAGTATATGAACACCATTAATTTTTTTTAGTTTATCGAAAGCAATTGATAATAACTCGTGCTCTCTTTGAATTATATTTTCTACGCCCATTTCTTCTTTAAGTTTTATGACTAAAGCAGTTTTAATTGCTTGCATAAATCCAGGAGTTCCGCCATCTTCCCGGATTTCAATATCTTCAATGTACTTGTGTTCTCCCCATGGATTTGTCCAATCAACTGTTCCACCGCCAGGTTGGTCAGGTACTTTTCTGTTATATAACTTTGAATCAAAGATTAACACTCCTGATGTACCAGGTCCACCTAAAAATTTATGGGGTGAAAAAAATATAGCGTCTAATTTTTGTTCTTCAATTTCAGGATGCATATTTATATCTACATATGGAGCAGCAGCTGCAAAATCAATAAAACAAACACCATCATACTTATGCATTAATTCTGCCATTTTATATATTGGTGGTTGAATACCTGTTACATTTGATGCTGCAGTAAATGACCCTATTTTTAATTTACGATGTTCATATAATTTTAATAAATGTTCAAGATGACTAATGTTCACCAGACCTTTTTCATCAGGTTCAATTAAAACAACATCACAAATTGTTTCCAGCCATGATGTTTGATTCGAGTGATGTTCCATATGAGTTAAGAAGACCACAGGCTTTTCTTCTTTAGGAATATGAACATATTTTTGAAGTTGTTCAGGAATTCTTAAACCAAGTATGCGTTGAAATTTGTTAATTGCAGAAGTCATTCCATAACCAGAAAAAATTAAAACATCGTTATGATTAGCATTGACATGTTGTTTTATTATTCTTTTTGCTTCTTTATATGCTTTTGTCATTGAGGTCCCGGTAATTGAGGATTCAGAGTGAGTATTGCCTACAAAAGGTCCAAATCTTTCTTTTAAAATATTTTCAATTGGGTCATATAATCTTCCGCTTGCAATCCAATCTGCATAGATTATTTTTCTTTTTCCGTAAGGTCCATCAAAATATTGATTAATTCCAACGATGTTATTTCGATATTTTTCAAAAAATTTTTCAAGGGACTGCATAATACCTCTTCTGTTTTTCACAAAAATAATAATGATAATTGAAAGGGGGTAATAAATTTTAATTTGAGAAAAGGTGATAAATAGGGAAGTGATAAAAAATGTAGAGCGAACAAAGTTCGCTCTACTTATTAACCTAAGTATGCTTTTAAATTTTTACTTCTTGAAGAATGACGCAATCTTATAAGAGCTTTTTCTTTAATTTGACGAACTCGTTCACGAGTAAGATTTAGTTTTTCTCCAATTTCTTCAAGAGTGAGAGAATGTTCTTTACCTAAACCAAAATACAATCTGATTACCTCAGCTTCTCTTTCAGTTAAAGTAGAAAGTGAACGTTCAATTTCAGCTTTAAGAGATTCTTTCATTAGAGAATGGTCTGGTGGTGGTTGATCTTCATTTGGCATAACATCAAGCAAACTATTATTGCTGTCTTCGCTATGTGCAAATGGAGCATCCATAGAAATATGACGTCCTGCAATCTGCATTGCATAAGTAACATCCTGAACATCCATGTCAAGTTGTTCAGCAATTTCTTCTGGATTAGGACGTCTTTCATACTCTTGTTCAAGCTGGCTTAAGGCTTTACTCATTTTATTTAATGCGCCAACTCTATTTAATGGCAGGCGTACCATTCTTGACTGTTCTGCAATAGCCTGCATAATAGATTGACGAATCCACCAAACGGCGTAAGATATAAATTTAAATCCACGGGTCTCGTCAAATCTTTGACCGGCTTTAATAAGTCCAAGATTACCTTCATTTATCAGGTCACCTAAAGGTAATCCCTGATTTTGATATTGTTTTGCAACACTAACAACAAATCTAAGGTTAGCTTTTGTTAGCTTATCGAGTGCGGCTTTATCGCCCTTTTTGATTCTTTTGGCTAATTCAATTTCTTCCTCCGGTGTAAGGAGGTCTACTTTGCCAATCTCTTGTAAATATTGATCTAAAGATTTGCTTTCTCTGTTCGTGAATTGCTTCGTAATCTTCAAATCTACATCTCTCCTTAATTTATTTGTAGTTAGTTAAATTTTTCTGAGCTTCAACTTTAAGTAATACAAAATTGTTCCCTTATTTTAATATATATTCGGGTAAAAATTTTTCTGATTTTAGAGCTAATTTGTTTAATTAATTCCTTCTTATAAGGAAGTGTACAAAGTAAGTATAAATTTGATTTATAATAGCAGCTCTTTGATATGTTAACCAAAATTTCACGCCCAAAATTAATAAATTTTAATTTAATTGTCTATATAAATTTTAATTTCACAAAAATTTTAAAACTCAGAACTATTATCGAATTTTTTCCTTAACTCTTAAGCCAGAACATGCTGTCAATTCGTGTTTTGAAGAATTTAATTTATGTATCATAATCAAACATTGATAAACTAATTATAGTTCACATTATGCTTTTTTATAGGAGTGAGTTTACTTTGTAATTTCAGAAAGACTAAAAACATTAGAAAAATATTCTTAATTTGGCAGCCACAATTTAGATAATTGGAGAACTTATGAGAATTAAATCATTATATATCTATGTTATTATTTTTACGGCGTTTATAATTTCATTAATTATATTTTCGCCAAGCGCCAAGGAACCAACTTTACAAACACAAATAAATCCCCATGGTCAAATGCCTGATGACGACATTCATCGGGGTATGTCTCAGAATACTGAAGACATGCCTTCAAAATCTAATGTAGCTAAAGAAGCTCTGGAGCAATTAAATCAATTAAAAGAAGATTATGAGAAAAATCCTGAGGATACAGTTAAGATTAGAAATTATGCAGATATGTTAACTCTTGCTCATCAGCATGATAAAGCAATAGAACTTTATGAAAAAATTTTGAAAGTTGATTCGAAAAGAATTGACATTTTACAACACCTCACTTTCTTATATTTCAATAAGGGTGAACTTGATAAAGCCGAAGAGATGTCGAAGAAAATATTAACCATTAAAAAAGATTATCCGCTTGCTTTGTATAATCTGGGAGTTATTTCTCACATAAAAGGGGATAATCAAAAAGCAAAATATTATTGGAATGAAGTTCTTAAAAAAGAACCGGATAGTAAATTGGCTAAAAATGCTAAGGAATTATTACAAAATTTAGAGAAGATTAAGAAGTAAATATCTTTTTAATTAACTTTTTGTCAATTTCTTCGAAATAATAATTTGGGACTTCAATGTTTAAGTGTGGGTTTCTCCAAATTTCAGTAGAGTGCATCTCTTTTCTGTCGAATGTATTTTTTGATGAAAATTTACTTTTATGAGCTACTACAAAAAATGGGACTTTATAAAATTTACAAAGAATTGCAAGTATGGAACTGCCGACTTTGTTTACAACATTGCCATTCTTTAAAATAATGTCTGCTCCAATTAATGCAGCATCAGAATTTTTAACATGATTGCTTAACATAGCTTCTGTAATCAGGTAAACATTTATTTTTTCTTCTGCGAGTTTTCGTGCTAAAATTCTACCTTCGAATTTTGGTCTTGATTCTGAAACAAAAACTGTAATTTTAGATTTTTCTTTTTTAATTCTTTTTAAGATTTCATAAACAGTTTTACTGTTGGAAATAGTAATGAAATTTGAGTATTTCAATAATTCATTTTTAGCTTTCAAAAAAATGTTGTCATAAACATTAATTAAAATCTCATCATATTTGTAAAAGAATTTTTCAAGATTACCTTTATTTTTAATTTCATTGTAGAATTCATCAAGATAGCTATTAATGTTTTGAAATGAAGTAAATTTTTTTTGTAATTCAATTATTAGAGAAGGGAATAATTCAAAGTTCTTTCTTTCTTGTTTTATATGGTCATGAAGAAGAGTAAGTAATTCACTGCTTCCTGAAGTTTTATTATTGATTAATTTTAGTAAATTTTTATCAAGATTTTCTTTCATTAAAGACAGAAAACATTATGAAAAATTTTGATTGAACTTAAAACCTTTAATAGGTTCCCGCAAAGTTAATACGGGACACGGAGCTTTTCTTACTACTTTTTCTGCTGTACTGCCAAAGAGTAAATGTTCCACTCCTGTGTGGCCATGTGTTGCAATAATTATCAAATCTATATCTTTTTCCTTTGCTGTTTCATTGATTTCGACGAAAGGTTTTCCAGTTTTTATTATTATTTCAACTTTTATTGAAGGGTCAACATAGTTTTTAGCAAGATTGTTCAGTTCCTCTTCTGCTCTTGATTGAATATTTGTATCCATTGATGGAATTGCAACCTGTCCCATGCTGAAATCTGCAGGATAGATAATAGGTTCAATTACATAAATTAAGTACATGGAAGAATTAAAATGTTTAGCAAATTGTACTGCATACTTTAATGCGTTTTTAGAATAATCAGAAAAATCAATTGGCACAAGAATTTTATCTATCATTCCCATATTTCACCTCATTTATTTCTAAGTTTATTATAAAGCTCAATGTAATCTTTATTTAGATTTCTTAATCTTCTTGAAATTATTTGAGCAATACCTTTTAAAATTTTTATACCATCAATTGGATGAGCTTCAATAAAATCATCTAAATCAGGTTTAAATATTACTGCAAGTTGAGAATCTTTAAGAGCAATAGCGGAAGCAGAGCGTTTGTCATTATCAAGCAGTGCCAACTCACCGAAGAAATCTCCTCTTGTTAGATGAGCCAGATCAAATCTTTCGTTATCTTCAGCTTCAAATGTGATTAAAATTTCTCCATTAATTATTACATACAAACCAATGCCAGGGTCGTTTTGATAAAAAATATATTCTTTGGGGGCATAGACTCTATTGTGAAATAATTTTAAAAGTGATGCAAAGTTTTTGTTGCTGAGATTTTTAAAGGGGGGCATAGATAGAAGAACCTGTTCTAAATCACTTTTTTCTGTTGGAGTTTTAAACAAGTTTGTCCAAAAACTACTGCTTACTTTTGATTTTCTTTCCATATATAATCTCTAATTAAATAAACCTGCTTCGGCAACACGCCAGATTTTTTGACAGGGGAATTTGTTTTCGTATAATGCTCTACCTATTATAACAGAGTCTACATAGCCTTCAGCTTCTTTTTGTAACTTAATTAAGTCCTGATAACCACCAATACCGCCAGAATGAGTAACTTTTCTTTCCGTAACTTCTGCAATATTTTTTGAAAGTTCAATATTTGGTCCAAGCATCATTCCATTTCTTCTAACATCAGTAACAATGTAACGTTGAGCACCAAGTTCTTTTAGCATGCGAGCATAATCTAATGCATTTATTCCTGTAAAAACTCTTCTTCCACGTGTAACAACCTGATTTTCAATTACATCAATTGCCGCAACGACTTTGTTGGGTGTAAATGTCTCAAGAATTTTTGAAAATTCTTTTGGGTTTTCAAATGCTAAAGTGCCAATTACAATTCTTGCTACTCCTAAATCAAAAGCAATTTTAGCATCTTCAAAATTTCTGATGCCTCCACCAAGTTCAACGGGTATTATTACTGCTTCACAAATTTTTCTGATTATTTCATGATTAACATGTGAATGTTCCCAAGCTGCATTAAAATCTACTACATGAAGACATTTTGCATTTTCTGCTCTCCAGATAAGAGCCATTTCTACCGGGTCATTTCCATAGGCAGGACAATTTAACTCTGGAATCCCTTGAACAACTCTAACGGTCTTACCATCTTGTATATCAATTGAAGGAATAACTAAAAGTTTAGCCATTGAATTTCCATTTACCCTGATTCTTAATAGTTTTTTTGCTTATAATTAATTTCTGAATCTCACTTGTTCCTTCAAAAATTTTTAGAATTCTTACATCTCTATAAAATCTTTCAATTGGAAGTTCTCTGGAATATCCCATACCGCCATGAATTTGAACTGCCATATCAGCAATTTTTGAAACAGCTTCCGAACAATAAAGTTTTACAATTGCTGCATCATGACTTATATCCAGACCTTTATCATATTTTTCAGCTGCTCGATAAAGTATGCTTTCCATTAAATAAATTTTAGTTGTCATATCTGCAATCATAAATTGAATTGCTTCAAAATTAGAAATTGGTTGGTCAAACTGAATTCTTTGAGTAGCATATTGAACTGAAAGTTCGAGCAATTCTTTAGCAGCTCCAATACTACACGCCCCTACTGTTAATCTTCCTGCATCCAAAGTTTTCATTGCAATTGCAAAACCTCTGCCTTCAGTACCAATTATGTTTTCTGAGGGAACTTCTACATTATTAAATCTAATTGCATTTGTTACACTTCCTCTTATACCAAGTTTTTTTTCGTTAGGACCAATTTCAACACCTTCGAAATTTTTTTCAACGACAAAGCCAGTTATGCCTTTACTTGTTCTTGCAAAAACAGAAAATACATCGGCAATAGCTCCATTAGTAATCCAGAGTTTTTCACCATTAATAATCCATTTGTCATTTTTCTTTACTGCAGTGGTTTTTAAGTTAAAAGAGTCTGAACCAGCTTCAGCTTCGGTAAGGCAAAATGCAGCAATTTTTTCACCAGATGTAAGTGATGGCAAATATTTTTGTTTTAATTCTTCTGATCCTCCAATATAAATGGCATTTGTTCCAATAGATTGATGTGCCCCAATAAATGTTGCAGTAGCTCCGCATCCTCTTGCAATTTCCTCTTGAGCAATGCAATATCCTACTTCACCAAATCCACCCCCACCATATTTTTCAGGGAATGCAGTGCCTAATAATCCAATTTCAGCAATTTTTTTAATTAATTCTTGTGGAATAAATTCTTGTTCATCAATTTTTTTTGCTAATGGTTTAATTTCTGCGTTTGTAAATTCTCTTACCATTGAACGCAGCATTTCTTGTTCTTCTGTAAACTTAATCATCATATTAATTAAGAATTTTTGATTTGTTGATGTAAAATAAAGAAATGGATACTAAAATAAAATCAATGAAGAAATGTTTATTAGAAGAAAAATTAAACTGCTTGTGATGTTTCTACAGCAAACATTTTATATTGTTTGTAGAGAGCAACTGCATCCTCAAAACTAAATCTTGTTCTAATTAAAAAGCTTTCATCTCTTTTTTTGGCAGGTGGCTCCGGTTCCCATTCTAAATTTGAATTTAACACAGTGTTATTTTCTGTATTAACAATAGCCCATTTTGCTACACCGTTTTTATATGATTTCATAACGAGGTGGATTTTACCCTCTAAACCAAATCTCATTGCTACATCAAACCATTTTGCTTTTTCTTCTATTGTCATTTTTCTTTAATGGCTATTTTTTCTAACTTATAATCGTAAAAAAAATGGAAAGCTTTAGTGAGCAATGCTAACTTAAAATTAGATTAATATTTTTTTCTCGAAATCAAATTTTATCTAATTTCTTGACTTTCGAATAGCTAATATTCATATTTCGCATTATATGATTGAAAATTTTACTTTTTTAGCTTCAGATAATGAAAAACTTGCTATCACCACTTACTTGAATAAAAATAAATTTAGTGGAAATGCAGTTATTTTTGTCCATGGTTTCAAAGGATTTAAAGATTGGGGGTTTGTTCCTTATCTTGGCAATTATTTTGCAAACAATGGATTTTTTGTTGTAACATTTAATTTTTCTTTTAATGGAATTGGAGAAAATTTAACAGAATTTACAGAACTTGATAAATTTTCTAAGAATACTATTTCGCGAGAAATAAGGGAATTGAACGAGATTACTGATGCATTAAAATCTGATTTCTTTAAAATTAATTTTAAAGGTAAAATAGGATATATTGGACATAGCAGAGGAGGTGCAGTTGCCATTTTAACAGCAAGTAAAAGAAAAGATATTAGTTGTGTTAGTCTCTGGGCCTCAATATCAAAACTTGATAGATATACACAGAGACAAAAAGATGAATGGCGCAAAAAAGGTTATATCGAAATAATAAATACAAGAACAAAGCAAATAATGAAATTAAATATCTCGCTTCTTGAAGATATTGAAAAAAATTCAGATGATTTCTTGAATATACAAAAAGCAATCTCTCAGTTTAATAGACCAATATTAATTGTTCATGGCAATCAGGATATGGTAGTTCCGGTGAAAGAAGCTATGCAATTATATGAGTGGTCAGATAAAACTAAAACAGAATTTTTCAAAATTTATGGTACTGGTCATACTTTTGATATCGTTCACCCTTTCAATGGTTCAAATGATAAATTTGAAAGAGTGTTAGAAACAACATTATATTTTTTTCAAAATAATCTTAAATAAAAAAAGGTGAGGTATGATTGTAAAAGAATTATCCAATCATTTTGTTTTATTGCTGAATAAAATCAAATCAAATCAATTATTGGGAATATTTTCTTTTTCAATACTTACATTTCTTAGTGCTCAATTAATGATTCCTGTTCAACCTGTCCCATTTACACTTCAAACGATGATTGTGCTTTTGTCAGGAGCATTTTTAGGTGCGAGAAATGGTTTATTAAGTCAAGTTATATATTTATTGGCAGGAATTTTAGGATTACCTGTTTTTGCAGGTTTTAGTGCAGGAATTTTGAAATTATTTGGACCTACAGGAGGTTATTTATTGTCATTTCCTTTTGCTGCATTTTTAACCGGTTATTTAATTGAAAAGAAAATCAACAATCTGTTTGTTTTAGTTTCTTTTATGCTTGGTGAATTGATAATTTTAACTGGAGGAGCATTATATCTGTCATTATTCTTAAATGGTAATTTTAAGCAGGCTTTTGTAAGCGGTGCATTTATTTTTTCTCTATGGGATTTTATTAAAATAATTGCAGCATTTAGCATTTATAAAGCAATTAAAATTAAATATCATAAAGAATGAGAAATTCGTTTACAATTTTCGGATGAAAAATGAATGCTAAAAATATAATTTTTATAATTGTATTCTTCTGTGCAATTGGATTATTTATTTATAATGTAAAAAAAATTTTACAATATATTTTTATTGGACAAAAAGAAGATAGATTTAATAATCCTGGAGAAAGAATTAAAAATGTATTGAAAATTGCTTTTGCTCAATCAAAATTATTGAGAGAACCTGTTGCCGGTATAATTCATTTCTTCATTTTCTGGGGCTTTATAATTTTTCTTCTTGCAGTGCTTGAATCAATCATACAGGGATTCTATTCAAATTTCAGCTGGGAATTTATAGGTTCATTCTATAAAATAATTACATTTATTCAAGATTTATTTGGGTTACTTGTTATTACTTCTGTTTTAATTGCTCTTTATAGAAGATTTATTATAAAAGTCCCAAGACTCAATGTAGGGAAAGAAGGAAATTTAGATGCTGCAATAATCTTGCTTTTGATATTGGGAGTAGTTGTTTCTATGTTTGGACAGAATTCTGCGCATATAGCTTCAAATAATTTCACACTATCAGCAAATGAATACAGACCAATCTCGACTGTGTTAAGCAAATATTTCTTTGCAAATGCTGTTTCAATATCAAAAGTATCTTATGAAATTTTTTGGTGGATCCACATTCTGCTTGTGTTAAGCTTTTTAAATTTTTTGCCTTACTCGAAACATTTTCATGTTATTTCATCAATTCCGAATGTTTACTTCTCAAAACTTGGTAATGAAAAATATGTTTTAAAGAATATTAATCTTGAAGATGAAAATATAAGTCAATATGGAGCGGCAGATTTTGAACATTTGACATGGAAACAAATCCTTGATGGTTTTGCATGCACTGAATGTGGACGATGCACAGATGCATGCCCAGCTTCAAATACCGGCAAAAAATTATCTCCTCGTGAGATAATAAAAAATATTCGTTAC
>JARYLX010000039.1 GCA_029907415.1 Melioribacter sp. | reverse complement strand
TGCAGTATGTTTTTGTTATAAAATATTTATAAAATGAAAAAGGTAATAATCTCTGTTAGCAGAAGAACTGATATATTAGCTTTTTATTCAGACTGGTTAATTGAAAGAATAAAACTTGGATATTTATACTATCCTAATCCATTCTCACAAAAACCTGTCTATATAGATTTAAGCACAGATGCGGTAAAATCAATTGTATTCTGGACACGTAATCCCAAACCAATTTTTAAGCATTTAGATTTTATTGACGAAAAATATAATAAACACCATTATATGCATTTAACAATTAATGGATATCCGAAAATTTTAGAGAAAAGAAGTCCTGATGTGGATTATGCAATTTCTTCTGCGGAATTTTTAGCAAAAAGGTATGGTGATAATTACATTCAGTGGCGTTTTGATCCAATTATTATTTCAAGTATTACTTCTTATGAATTCATTATCAATAAATTCAAATACATAGCAGATAAGCTAACTGGCATAACTAAACGATGTTATATAAGTTTTGTTGATTTATATAAAAAAACGAAAATGAATCTGTCAAAAGCAGAGAAAGACTATAATATAAAATTTTATGAACCTTCAGTTGAAGAGCAAGTTAGTTTAGTAAAAGAAATTATAGATATAGCAAAAGAGAAAAAGATAGATGTGTATGCATGTGCTGAAAACCATTTACTAAAAATAATTCCGGAACTAAATGAAGCTCATTGCGTTGATATTGAAATAATTAATAAAATATGTAATGAAGATGAAAAATGTAATTACAAAATCTCTCCAACACGTTTCGATTGCAGTTGCTATGAAAGCAAAGATATTGGATTTTATGACAGTTGTTTTTATGGTTGTATATATTGTTATGCAAATACCAACCCAAGAAAATTCAAAAAGAATTACAATTTAAAAATTGAAGATAATATAAAATTCTGGTAATTATATATTCACATTAATGCAATTTTTTATATTCATTACTTCATTTCATAATTGAAATAAATCTCGACTTACATAATTGTAACACGAAGCAACAGTTTTGTGAAAGTAATATAAACACTAGCACACAAAAATTTTCTGATTAAAAGAAAAGACTCTAAAAAAATGTAGAAGATATTTTTAGATTCTTCGTCGTCCACCTTTCGGCGGGACTCTTCAAAATGACAGAATAGGATAACATCGTCATTCTGAATGGAGCGAAGCGGAATGAAGAATCTCTAAGAACATGGAGGAATGGATTTTAGATTCTTCGTTGTCCACCTTTCGGCGGGACTCCTCAGAATGACAGGAAAGAGTATAATTGTCATTCTGACTCGCCGAAGGCGAGGAAGAATTTCTAATTTAAGTATAGTAACACAAATCAATGTTTTAAAAAATATGTAACTAGAAGTTTATCTTGCATAGACATAAATTTTTTGTACTAAAATTAAAATTTTAGGAAGCTGTTTATAACTTAAAAAATATTATTCTGTTATTATTAGAAATTTTAGACTGACTTTAATTTATATTCATTTTACTTAAAAAATATTATGTTTGTAAATATTAAATAATTATTAAAATGAAAATAAATGCAAAGTAATATCAAACCACAACCAACATTTATTTACCGCTGGACAATCTTACTTTTTATTAGTCTTGCCATGTTTGGCAATTATTATATTTATGATAGTATAAGTCCTCTTGCAGATTTACTTGTTAAACAATTAAAATTTACTGATGCCGATATCGGATTGCTGCAGGGAATTTATAGTTTCCCAAACATTATCATGGTTCTTATTGGTGGCATTATTATAGATAAAATTGGTACTAGAACTTCAGTTTTAATTTTTACATGTTTAATAATGATTGGTTCAATAATAACTGCATTGACTGGAAACCTGATTTTAATGGCTTCTGGAAGATTAATTTTTGGTTTAGGTGCAGAATCAATGATTGTAGCAATTACAACAATAATTGCAAGATGGTTCAAAGGGAAAGAATTATCATTTGCCTTTGGATTAAATTTAACAGTAGCACGTCTTGGTTCATTCTTGGCTTTAAATTCTCCAACATGGGGTAAAAGTTTATATAATTACTGGCAGTCCCCTTTGTTAATAACTGTAGGCGCAGGAATTTTTGCATTAATCGCAATTATAATTTATTATTTCCTTGATGTATTGGGGACAAAAAGATTTACATTACCTGAAGAGGGGACTCAGGAAAAAGTTATACTTAAAGAAGTTTTTAATTTCCCAAAATCTTTCTGGTACATCACTGCGTTGTGTGTAACTTTTTATTCTGCAATGTTCCCATTTCAAACTTTTGCTATAAAATTTTTTCAGGATGCACATAATACCACACGAGAAGTTGGGGGTAATCTATCGAGTATGTTAACATTAGCTGCAATGATATTTACTCCTCTTTTTGGGTTATTAGCCGATAAAATTGGGAAAAGGTCTCTGTTGATGATGTTCGGTTCTTTACTGATTATTCCTGTATATCTTATGATGGCATATAAAGTTGGCAAGCCTGATATAATGACTCAGAGTGATTTCATAAATATAAATTTAGATTTCTTTGATATTCATGCTTCTATACCAATTTATTTAATGATTCCAATGTCAATTATGGGGATTGCATTTTCACTGGTACCTGCTGTTATGTGGCCTTCAGTTGCATTGATAGTTGAGAATTCTAAGCTTGGAACAGCTTATGGTTTAATGACAATGATTCAAAATATTGGATTATTTTCTTTTAATATTATCATTGGTTTTGCAAATGATATTTCAAGAGCAAGCGCACAAAATCCTTCGGGTTATAATTTAGGGATGTGGATTTTTTCATCTCTTGGTTTCTTTGGTTTGTTGTTTGCTTATCTTCTTAGAAAAAGTGAAAGAAGTCTAAATGGTCATGGTCTTGAAAATCGTTCAAACTAATTTCAAATCTTTAGTTCTTTTTTTGTAAATTGTAATTAGAAAAAATCTTGAGACAATGCAAAAACTACTGTTTACTTTATTATTTATTTTGTTTTATATTAATTTATTCAGCCAAACATTTGGTTTTGGTTGTCTTGGCTTAAGTGGATTTTATGCAGGAATTACACAACAACAATATGAATCAGCAGGCATAAAAGAATATCTATTTCCGGAAAGTATAACCAATCCTAATTTCAATCCCGAATTTGATTTTAAAAAGGCAACAGGTTATCGATTTGGAGCAAATATATTTCGTGCACGTTTTGCAAAAGCTTTTATAACTGCCAAAGGTTATTATCAATTTCTTAAAGAATCTCATACAAGACAAATTAACGATGAAATTACAGGGGAGAGAAATTATAAATATGAATTATCAATGAATCATTGGGGAGTAGGATTAGATTTGGGTTTTCCCGTTTTTTCAATTCTTGATATAAAACTTTTAGAGGGCCATGTTACTTTCATGAATCCGGAATTTAATACTGAGATTTTAGATATCAATAATAATGTTTTGGAAGAAGATAAAATTGCAACTGATAAAGTGAAAATTGGTTACTTCGTGGGGTCAGGTTTGATTTTTCATCTTATCCCGGATTATGTGAGTATTGAAGCAACAGCAGGTTATTCATTTTTTGTAATTGATAAATTGTATGATGAAAATAATAATTTGATTGTTCCTGTTCCAACTTCAAAAAATAATGCAATTAATAAAAGTAAATTTTCAGCAACTGTTCAATTGAATGTTGGGTTCCCACTCTAAAATTTTTTAGCCCTTTTAATTTTCGACTTTATAAATAGAATCAAGAACTGTCCCATCAACCCATTTAACAATAGCTACAACTTTATTTTTATTTAATTTTGGTTTTTGCGGTTTGCCTCCGCATATTTCGTACACTTCTTTTTGAATATCTTTTATTGAGCGTATAGGTAGTAAAGATTTTTTTACAGCATTAATTAAATCTTTTCTTCTGGGATTAATTGCAATGCCTCTTTCAGTTATCACTACATCAATTAATTCGCCAGGGCCGCATAATGTTGTAACTTCATCAACAATGATTGGAATTCTATCTCGAAAAGAAGGAACTGCAAGTATTGTACATTTAGAGAATAGACAATTTTGCCAGCCGCCTATTCCATGAAGAAGATAACCATCTGAATGTGTAACAACATTCGCATTAAAATTAATATCGACTTCTGTTGCCCCAAGAACAGCTGCATCAACCATTGAAGCAATATTTCCTTTGCCGTGATAATTGTAGCTAACAAATGGAGAAGTCATAATATGATTTGGATTTTCCCGCATTGAACGAACCCCTTCGAGGTCAAATGTTTGCCCATCTAAAATGTAATCAGTCAAACCTTCTTCGAGCAATTCGACTAAATATTTTGTAGAACCGCCGCGAACAAATCGAGCTTTTACGCCTTTTGATTTCATTTTTTCTTTTAGAAATGGAATAAATGCAAGACTTGTTCCGCCAGCTCCAGCTTGAAATGAAAATCCTTCTTTGATTATTCCTGCTGCATCCATAAATTCTGCAATGTATTCTGCTATTAAAAGTCTGTCTGGACTTTTTGTAATTTCAGTTGTTCCACTTACAATTTTTGATGGGTCACCAAGTGATTCAACTTCGACAACACAATCGACATAATTACCCAAAATTTGCCAGGGTATGCAGGGGAATGGAACGAGGTTATCAGTAACGACAATTACTTTGTCTGCATATTGAGAATCTGCTAAAGCAAAACCCAATCCACCGCAGGCTGACTTACCATAAACTCCATTTGCATTGCCAAATGGGTCAGCTGTAGGAGCTGCTATAACTGCAATATCAATGTGAACTTCACCATCTTGAATTGCTTGATATCTTCCACCATGAGAACGTAATACTCCAACACCTTTCATCTTGCCTTCACTTACAAATTTTCCAAGAGGTCCATTCATACTTCCTTCAATGTGATGAATTGTTCCATCTTCAAGATACTGAATTAAGTGTTCGTGAATTGGAAATGATGCACTCGGAAACCAGCGTATGTTTTTTATTCCCATTGAGTGAATTATATCAAATAAATAATTTGTAAGTGTGTCTCCATCTCTTAAATGATGATGTGTAGAAATTGTCATCCCATCTTTGATGCCACATTTTTTCAAAGCTTCCTTTAGATTTTTTACAACTTTATTCCCATTTGATGGATAATCAATACAACTTCTAATTGGCGGATTTGCTTTCCGACCCTCTGGTTTATATTTGCCAATTCCTTGAAATGCAATTTGTTTTTGTCCATTAACTTCTGAAGGCACTAATCTGTTAGCGGCATTCTTAATTAGTTTCATGGTTTAACTTATTAATTGTTTGTTATTTTTTAAATTAATTTTTAATTGCAATTAAATTCAGATTGATAATTATAAAATCTCAAGTTTTATAAAGATAATTTTTCATTTTTCATCCAATCATTATCTAATAATCCATTTTTTATAGCAAGTTCGATAATTCTTTGAGCTCGTTTTACTACAGGGGCATCAATCATTTTACTTCCAATTGTTATTACACCAGTCCCTTGTTTCTTTGCTTCTTCGAAAGCAAGAATTATTTTTTTTGCTTTTTCAATTTCATTTGGAGATGGTGCAAATGCATCGTGAACAATTTTTATTTGTCGAGGATGAATGCAGCCTTTGCCTTCAAAACCAAGAGCTTTTGCTTCAAGAACACTTTGACGCAATCCTTCCATATCATTAACATCAGAAAAAACAGAATCAATTGCTTGGATGCCGGCGGCTTTCGCAGCATTTATTATAACACTTCTTGCATAAAAGCTTTCCTTGCCTTCAATTGTTCTTTCAACACCAATGTCTGCCGTGTAATCTTCCAAGCCAATTGTCAATGCACAAATGAGGTCCGAAGCAGTTGCAATTTCATAGGCTTTAATCACGCCGAGAGCACTTTCAATTATTGGCATAAGATAAATTGTATCAAAAATATTTTGTTGTGCTTTTATGATATTGATTTCTTCTTCAACATCTTTGACAGTCATAGCAGATTCACATTTTGGGATTAAAATGACATGAACATTATGAGGAACAACAAAATACAAATCATCTAAACCCATTGGCAGTTGATTAATTCGAACCATTCTTTCTGCACCATAAAAATCTACAGCGCGCAGAGCATTTCTAACTAAATATCTTGCAGCAACTTTTTCTTCTGGAGGTACACTGTCTTCGAGGTCAAGAATAATTGCATCGGGTTTATGAAGTCCGGCATTTGGAAAATATTTTGGTTCATTGCCGGGTAAATAAAGTCTGCTTCTTCGAAAATTGTCTTTTTCTTTTTTGTAAAAATTATTTTTATTCATTGGCAATAAATATTCACGCGGGTCGTCAGGACATATGATTTTATAAGCAGCTTCAAATCGTGCAGCTATAGTAAAAGGAAGTGCACCATAATCTTCCAGATAAATATTTGCATTTTTGATTTCAAAAAATTTGCACATATCAAATAATATTTCATTTATACTTTCTCCGTATAAAGAACCAACTTTGCTCTGAACCGAAAAATTTATACCACCAGACTTAGTCAATTTAATTTCGAGGTAACAATCGGAACGGATTTTATCCCCTCGTTTTCCAGCTTTGCCAATTTTGAATTCTTGTTTCATTTTTCTAATAATTTATTTTTATAAAATTATTTCTTTAGTGAAATTTCAATTTAATTATGTATAAGTAATTTAATCAATTTATATTGTGATATATAATTACAAAATTAAATTCCCCATAAAGTCTCTTGCCATGTATTCTTCGCAGTTAAAAATCATATCTTTAATTTGAGATTTTCTTTCCATGGTTATTAATTCATCAGTTAGTGAATTGAATTTATTCTCTAAATCTTGCATTGTCATAGGATTATTAGGATGACCTTTAGGATATTCAAGATATTCAGAAAATTCTTTCCCGTCTTTAGTTTTGATTACAACTTTAGATGGTTGTTTTTCGGGAAATAATTTTTCGAATTCAATTGATGCCTCACCTTTAATTTTATCAATTACTTTCCAAATTCTCGGATCTTTTAATTTTTCTTCTGTAAAAGATTGAGTAGTAATTTTTCTATCAACAATTGCAGCTGCAATGCAGAAGGGGAGTGAATGATCAGCAGTTTCTCTTGTTTGAGGATTATATTTTTCTTTATCGAATAGAATATCACAAACTCTTGCAATAGTATGTATTGTTACCGATTCAATTTCATCATAATGTATATCATTTATTGTAACAACATTTAAAGCCGCAGAAATGTGAGTATGTGTTAAAGCTTCCGTTGGAAAAGCTTTCATGCTGCATTCAAGAATTTTAAAGTTGCTTCCAAGATTATTAATTAATTTTTCAATATTCCATTTCCATTCCCCATATTTTTCTCTTTTAGGAATTTTTATTGGACTTACATTTTGATTTTCATAATCCCATCCAAACAAACAATCCATTAAACCTTCTTTGCCTTCAAAAATAAGTTCTGACCCTGTAAAACCTTTTTGAGCTAACAATGCTGCCATAACTCCACTTTGAACTGCTAATGGGTCGACAAAATTTTTCATCATTGATAATTTGCCTGAAGCTGGAGCGCCAATTGTAAAATTATGGGAGCCACTTATTCCGATTGCGTTTACCATTTGTTCAATAGATAGACCTAAAATTTTTCCTGCAACAATAGGAGAAACAAATTGAGTTAAAGTTGCATGATGCCATTTTCGTTCACGAATTCCTGGGATAGCAAATTCGCAGAGCCGTTGTTCAAATTCATATCCGAGGACAATTGCAACAATAACATCTTTCATTGATGCATTAACAAGTTCAGCAGTCGCTAAAGCTGCTGGAATTAAGTCAGATGGATGTGATGGATCCTCTTTCCAGTAAATATCATTGAAGTCGAGAGAACGAATCATAAGTGAATTTATTAGTGCTGCATTAACTGCAGGAATTTTGTCGCCAAATGCAATTACAGTAGCTTCATTACTTCCACCAATATTTTTATAAAAATCCCGAATGATGTTCACATCTTTTGTGTTGTAAGCGCCAAATGCACAACCAATAGAATCGTATAAAAATCTTTTTGCTGTTTCAATTACATTAATTGGTAAATCTTTGTAATTCAGATTCACAGCAAATTCAGAGATAACACGAGATATGGACTTTTCCATAGTGTTAATCCTTAATTGTATTAATGAAAATATAAGATTGTTACTTACTTATTTTGCCAGTTGGTTTCGTAAATCTTGGGAAAATTGAGGAAAGGGAAGGAATGTTTGGAAATATTATATTTTATTATCATAACAAATTTTGAATTTAACTAAGAATAAATTATGGTTTTTATGAATTAAATGAAAGTGTAATGTTAACATGTGGATAAAATTATAAAAGATCATCTAAAAAGTAATTGTTCAATTTTTTCATAATCTGTGAAAATCTTTTAAAATCTGTGTTTTCAGTGTTCTATTTTTTATAAAGACCTTATTGTTTAATCAACTCCATAATTTAAAAAAGTCTGAGTTCAAAGATTAAATTTTACCCAATTCTCAAGTCCATTAGCTACAATTAATTCTTGTGCAGCAATTCCTACTGGATTGATTGAATATGTTTTGTCATTTGCTGTGATTGTAGAATTTTGGAAATTAATTTTAGCTGTTATTCCTGTTGGAATAGTTAATTGATTCTGCCCAAATTTATTTTTCAAATCATTTACTAATTCCGGACATTCAATTATCAAGAAACCATTATTAATTGCATTTCGTTTGTAAGTTTCATTAAATGAACCAGCAATAACAAGTTGAATCCCTTTGTATTTTAATGCCGTTGCAGCTTGTTCACGTGAACTGCCCGTTCCAAAATTAAATCCTCCTACAAGGATATCACCTTTTTTAACTATGTTTTTAAAATTCGGGTCATAATTTTCCATAACTACATTAGCCTGTTCTTCAGGAGTCATATCATCATTATAAGTGTATTTACCGGGATAAATTCCATCTGTGTTTAAATTATCTTGTGGACAGAAGATTAATTGACCTGTAATTTCATCAGGGAAGCCATTGATGATTTGAATAGATGTTGTAGAAATATTTCTTTTTGAATTTGTTTTTATTTCACCAATAATTTTTTGATTAGGTCCATTCCATTCATAATTGATATAACCAGATAAAGCTGAATAAGCAACTACAGCAGGAGATGCGAGATAAGCGAAAGCATTTGGGGAACCCATTCTACCTTTGAAATTTCTGTTAGTAGCTGAAATTCCAACTTCGCTATTTTCAAGTAAACCTGTGCCTAATCCAATACATGGACCGCAGCCAGGAGGCAGAGGAATTGCTCCTGCTTCAATTAATGCCTGCCAGTCTCCTCTTCTCTCACTTTCTTTTTGTACTTCACTTGAAGCAGCTCCAATATAAAAATTTACATGTTCTGCAACTTTTTTGCCTCTTAAAATTTTTGCAGCTTCAGATAAATCTTCAACACGTGAGTTTACACATGATACTAAATAAGCTTTGTCGATTTTTATTTTTTGTTTTTTAATTTCTGAAACAGGTGCAATTTTTTTGACTGAATTTGGTCCTGATACATAAGGTTCAATTGAAGAAAGATCAATTGATAATTCTTTTGAATAAAATGCATTAACATCTGCAACTAGATTTGGAATCTTTTTTTCAAGTTCTAAAATTCTTTCTTCATTTATTCTAGGATGTTTTCCATTACCATCAACATCAGATGGAACTCCTTCGAGTCCTCTTTGCTCAATATATTTTGCTCTTTGTTTCAACCACTCAATTGTAATTTTATCAATAGGGAATAAACCAACAAGAGCACCCCATTCAGTTGTCATGTTAGCGATTGTTAGTCGTTCATCAATACTAAGATATTTTACTCCATCGCCGGTAAATTCAATTGCATGATTTAAAACTTCATCATTATTAAAAAATCCGCAAAGAGCAATAATCACATCTTTACCTGTAACACCAGTTTGTAATTTCCCTTTTAATTCTACTTTGGCAATTGGGGGCACCTGCCACCATGTTTTACCGGTTGCCCAAATTGCAGCTGCATCAGTTCTTACAATTGGTGTCCCCAAGCAACCAATTCCGCCATACATATTTGAATGACTGTCTGATGCAACCACCATGGTTCCAGGCCAAGCATAACCTTCTTCAATCATAATTTGATGACCAATTCCACGACCAGCAGGATAGAAATCAGCTCCCATAGATTTTGCAAACTCTTCAATCTTTTTATACTTCTGTAAATTTTTTTCGTCTTTGTTTTGAATATCGTGGTCAAGTGTAATAACTACCTGTCTTGGATTTGCTAACTTAGTTGCACCAATACTTTTAAATTTGGGTATCACTGCACCCGTGTTATCGTGAGTCATTACATAATCTGGACGAATTGTAATATAATCCCCAGATTGAACAATTTGATTTGGCAAAAGATTAACAGCATAACGCTGAGCAATTTTTTCAATTAATGTTTGAGGCATATTATTTACCTAATTAGTCCAGATTAAGTTTTGTCTAAATTCAGTTTTAGAGAGAATAAAAGAAATATTTATTTAAATATATCAAATGAAACAAAATCTGCATGATGAACTATTATAGATTCAACCGTTCGTTTTCCTAAATCACCTTCTTTTGAATGTGTAGCAATTATATGTTGAACTTCGTTTGGAATATTAAATCTTGCTGCAATTGCTAAACCACTAAAAGGATGACGAATTAATTCACCTGCTTTACTAATTTGTATTTTGCCATTTACTTTTTCATACTCAAATAATTTTCCGACATCAATTAAAATTGCTCCTGCTATTAAATAATCCATATTTATATTTAATGAATCGCCAAAATTTTTTTTCATAATTTTTGCAATTTCTACTGAAAGCTGAACACATGTCCTTTTGTGATTGATAAAAGAAATCTTACAATCTTTAATTAAAAGTGTAAACGGAATATTTTCTAAATCTTCTACAGTAAGAGAAGAATTTTCGATTGCATAAGTCCAGCAGTCAATTACTTTTTCTTTTAATGATTCGTCTTTGATCCAATCAATTTCAGGCCAGAGTTTTTTAATTTTTTCTTTTATCATGTTTATAATATTTATTTTGCAATAATAGTTTCTTTTTGATTCTTTCTTAATACTTGATAAGCTTGAACAGCTAAAGTAACAGCAAGAATAAAGAGTAATAGTGAAGCAAAAGATAGTACATAATTTTTTAATAAAATATTTGTATAAAAAAGCATCAATAAAGAAGTTAAAGTAACAGAGAACATAAAGAGCATTGGAATTAATGTAAACTTCATATCAAGGTTTAAATTAGCAACCCAGACTGTAACAGCTAAAAGAGCAATTGCAGCCAATAATTGATTTGCACTACCAAAAACAGGCCAGATGGACATTGATTGTCCACTTAAAGTTAATGCAGCTCCAAACAAAACTGTTATAGCTGTTGCTATGTATCTGTTTTTTACAAAGATGCTATGTTCTTTACTATCTTTAGTTTCAAAAAATTCTTGAAATGAATAGCGGGCTAATCTTGTAGCTGTATCAAGTGATGTTAAAGCAAATGCAGATACGGCAAGAGCAGCAAAACTGGTAGCTGCATCAGTTGGAATATTTAATAAAGGAATATTATGAATAAAAATTGCAATTCCTGTTGAAAATGCAGCAACTGCTCCTTTGGTGTTTAGTAATTCAAGAAAATGTTGTTGATCCAAAGATGCAACTGATAATAGAGATAGAACTGCAAGTAATCCTTCAATCAACATTCCACCATAACCAATTATTTTTGCATCAGTTTCTTTATCAAGCTGCTTTGCAGTTGTTCCACTTCCCACAATTGAATGAAAACCACTAATTGCTCCACAAGCGACAGTAACAAAAAGAGCAGGAAAGAGGTAGCCAACTTTATCTACTGTGAAATTAGTAATTGGTGATAAATGAACTTCGGGCATTGTAAAAAATAATCCAATTACTCCTGCAATCATTAAACCATATAAGAAAAATGAATTGAGATAATCTCTTGGTTGAAGAAGAATCCACACTGGAGTCACAGATGCCAAGAAAATGTAAACGAGTAAAATTATAATCCATGTATTTCTGTCAAGTTGAAGCGGAAAAATGTATCCTAGATAGATAGCTAACGCAAGAAATATAATTCCAACTGTTGATGAAACCCATAATGGAGCTTTGAATCTATATACGCTCAAACCAAATAGAATTGCTAAAAAGATAAATAAAGTAGAAGAAGTTCCAGAACTTGGAATATGTGTAAATGTATCTGCAACAATAATTGTAAATACTGCAATAACAAGTATCAAAGTTGACCATGTAAAAATCAAGAAAAGTTTTTTTCCGCTAATACCAATATAATTTTCAATTATTTGACCAATTGATTTCCCTTTATGTCTTATTGATGCAACAATGGAAGTATAGTCATGAACACCACCAATCAAAGTAGCGCCAAGTAAAATCCATAGATAAACTGGAATCCAGCCAAAACTTGCGGCAATGATAGGACCAACAATTGGTCCAGCTCCAGCAATTGATGCAAAATGATGACCTAACAATACCTGTGATTTTGCCGGGCAATAATCAACTCCATCATACATTGAATGTGAAGGAGTAGAATTTGAATTTGATATATTGAGTTTTTTTGCAATGTATCCGCCATAAATATTATATGCGCCTGCAAACATTATAATTGCAAATAAAATTAATAATATGCCGCTCATTTTTTACCTATTGCTTAATTGCAAAATTATTATAATTAATAAATTAACATAATTACTAAATTATATTGACTACGTTAAAATATTTTTCAATAAAATTTAATAAAATAATTACCATTTGTTCTTCAAATCTGACTTATGGGCGATATATAAAATTGTATTATTACTTTACTTCAATCCCATTATTCCATAATTCCAATATTCCATTATTATTAATAACGCCTCATCTTACAATTTATCAATAACAGCATCTGTCATTTGTTGAGTAGATGCTGCACCTTTTTCAAAAACATCTGGCCCGCCTTTTAATTTTAACATATCATATGTTCTAATTTTACCTTCTTCTATTACTTTTGCAATAGCATTTCTGATTCTTAAAGCAATTTCGTTTTCTCCAATATGTTCGAGCATCATCACAGCACTCATAAACATTGCAATAGGATTTACAATTGATGGATTTAATTTTTCATATTTAGGTGCTGAACCATGAGTCGGTTCAAATATTGCAACATCATTTCCAATGTTTGCACTACAGGCAAATCCCAAACCTCCTATTAATCCTGCAAAGCCATCACTGATTATGTCGCTAAACATGTTTTCTGAAACAATAATTCCATAATCTTCAGGATTTTTTGTAAGCCACATCATCATAGCATCGATATTAGTATCCCATAACTCAATATCTGGATAATCTTTGGAAATTTCTTTAGCAATTTTTAACATCAATCCTGAAGTTTCACGAAGTACATTTGGTTTTTCACATAGAGTTACACTTTTGTATCCATGTTTGCGGGCGTATTCAAATGCAGCTCTAATGATTCTTTCAGAGGCTTTTTTTGTTACTATGCGAGTGGATATTGCCATTTCTTCACTTGGAACATTTGCAAAAGCTTTCATTTTAGGATGAGTTTCAAGAGCAGCTCTTACATGTTTAGGTGGATTAGTCCATTCAACCCCGGAATAAAGTCCTTCTGTATTTTGTCTGAATATTACAACATTTACAAATGGTTCTTCATAAGTACCATCAATTTTTTTACGAATGAAATTCAGTGGATTTCCTTTGAATGAAATACAAGGACGAATACAAATATCTAAATTGAAAATTTGTCGTAAACCCACAATTGGAGAGAAATATTCATAACCTTTTCCTTTTAATGAAGCATCAAGTTCTTTTTCTGCAGCATCTTTTGGTTTACTTGTTATTGCTCCAAAAAGGGCAATTTTATGTTTAGCAATTAAATCAATTGTCCTTTGTGGCAGTGCGTTTCCTTCTTTGCACCAGAATTCCCAGCCAATGTCACCCCAAATATATTCAGCTTGAAATCCTGCAGCATTTAACAATCGAATTGCTTCAGGTAAAACTATTTTCCCAATTCCATCACCAGGAAGAGCTACAATTGTTTTCATCTTTTTCTCCTAACTAATAAAAATTTATGATATAACTTATAGATGTAAATTTTATTTGGCAAATAGAAAATATTTTAATGGGTGGCAGATTCAATTACTTATCATAATATTTTTTAATTGCGTGTAGAGTGCATAAGTATTATCATCAAAGCAGCAAAAAATTACTTTTTCAATTTTATCATGTTGTTGTAAAAATTCCATTACTGTATTAAATGCGATTTTAGAAGCTTGTTCAACAGGAAATCGATAAGCTCCAGTACTGATAGAAGGGAAGGCTATTGTTTTTATTCCATTTTCAAGAGCAAGTTTTAAAGAATTTTTATAACAATTAGATAATAATTCATCTTCGTTATAATTGCCTCCTTTCCATATTGGTCCAACAGTATGAATTACAAACTTAGCAGGCAAATTATAACCCTTGGTTATTTTTGCTTCACCTGTTGGACATCCTCCTAATTTTTTACATTCTTCTAAAAGCATTGGTCCTGCAGCTCTGTGAATTGCACCATCAACTCCTCCGCCTCCTAATAAAGAATTATTTGCAGCATTAACGATGGCGTCAACTTTTAATTTAGTAATGTCACCTTTAATTATTTCAATTCTGCTAAGCATATTGTGTTAATTTAATTTTGTCTTAATGAAAAAATAATAAAACAATTTTAATCTGGAAATAAAAAATGTTTTAAAAAAAATCAATTTCTCATAGTGAAACTTTTTTATTATAAAATATCCACAAAAAGCTAAAAAATGATATACCGATATTGGCATT
>JARYLX010000399.1 GCA_029907415.1 Melioribacter sp. | reverse complement strand
AGTTGAAGAAAAAGTTGAACAATATCTTCAGGTAGACCCAATAGAAATTGAAATTGGCTACGGTTTAATAAGCATTGTTGATGAAAAACAAGGAGGTAATCTTTTCCAAAAAATTGCATCGACAAGAAAAATTATTGCTCTTGAATATGGGGTTTTAATTCCACCTGTAAGAGTTCGAGATAACTTGCAGCTTTCACCTAATGAATATGTTATAAAGATTAAAGGGAATGTAGTTGCAAATTATGAAATGTACCCGGAAAGATATTTAGCTATGAATCCAGGAGCAATTGAAGAAGAAATTTCTGGCATTCCAACAACAGACCCTGCATTTGGATTAAAAAGCTACTGGATTACATACGAAGAAAAAGAAAAAGCTGAAATGCTTGGCTACACTGTGGTTGATGCGATTTCTGTTTTAGCTACTCATCTTCAGGAAACATTGAAGAAAAATTTCGATAAAATATTATCGCGGCAGGATGTTAAACAACTTCTCGAAAACATCAAAAAAGATTATCCTGCAGTTGTTGAAGATATTAATCCAGAAGTTCTAAATCTTGGGATGATTCAAAAAGTATTACAAAATTTGTTAAGAGAAGGCATTCCAATAAAAGATCTTGTGAGAATACTCGAAGCTTTAATTGATTATTCAAAAACAACGAAGAATATTGATGTTCTTACAGAATATGTTCGTCATACAATAGGGGATACGATTGCAAATATTTACAAAGATTCTAATGGAATTATTCATGCAGCTGCACTTGGAGAAAATCTTGAAGCAATGATTACTAAATCACTTCAATCACAAAAAGATAGTATTATTACACTTGGTTTATCCCCAAATGTTCTAAGGCAATTAAATACAAAACTTCAGGAAGAATTAGAAAACTTTAATCGATTTGGATATCCTCCTGTTATTATTACTTCTGCAGCAATCAGACCATATTTTTATCGTTTAATCAACTCAAGTTTTCCTGATTATGCTTTGTTATCATATAGTGAATTACCAGCAAATGTTGAAATAGAATTTATTGGAAAGATAGAGGTGGAAAATGCAGATTAAAAAATTTATAGCACCAACATTAAAAGAAGCAACCGAGCAGATGAAAAATGAACTCGGTGGAGAAGCAATAATTCTTGGTACAAGAGTAATTGAAGGAGATAGAAGATTTAATAACAAAAAAATGTTTGAAATAACTGCTGGCATAGATAAAGACATTCCAGCTTCAATAAAATCAAAAACTGTAGAAGAAGTATCACAACACAAAACAACCATCGAATCTGAAATAGAAAAACTTTCAAAAAAAATATTTTCTGCCAGCAAAGAGTTTTCGACTGCTGCTAAACCTGCTTTAGAAAAATCTATTTCGGCCAACAAAAAAATTGAAAAAGAACTTGATGAGCTCTATGAATTGCTTCTTGAAAGAGAAGTTCAGAAGAATATTGCTAATGCTTTGATAAATCAGCTTAAGAATTATGATGGACTTATTGGCGAGATAAATCTTGAAAGTTACTTAATTGCAGGAATGTCATCTTTAATTCATACAAAAGAATTTAAGGTGAGAAAAAGTAAAACAACCAAAGTTGCACTTGTAGGACCTACAGGAGTTGGTAAGACAACCTGCATTGCTAAATTAGCAGTAATATCAAAAATAATTCACAAACTAAAAGTAGGTTTAATATCAATTGATACATATCGTCTTGGAGCTATAGACCAATTAAGAATATTTTCTGAAATAAGTGATATAGAAATGTCTGTAGCTTATGAACCTTCGGACATGCAGAAATTAATAAGAAAGTTTAGAGATAAGGATTTAATTTTTATTGATACCGTTGGAAGGAGTCAGCGAAGCACAGATAATCTGAACAAAATTAAAGAATATCTTGATGCTGCTAATGTTGATGAAACAATACTTGTTTTAAGTTCTACAAGTTCATATAGAACTTTATATGATGTTGCACAAAAATTTAAATTGCTTAATTACAGTTCAGCTATATTTTCAAAAATTGACGAAGCAGTTACTTACGGCAACATTTTGAATCTGTCAAATAATTTTAATTTGCCGATAGTAT
>JARYLX010000398.1 GCA_029907415.1 Melioribacter sp. | reverse complement strand
ATGCACTCTAAAGAGAGGACAAAAAGTTCCAAACTGAAACCAGCGGGTATTTAATTCCCGCCATTCATCTAAATCAGAATCATTTGGTTTTTCATATCGAGGCTCAACAGCAAATCCGCCAATATCTGTTGTCCAGTATGGAATTCCTGAAAGAGAAAAATTCAGTCCAGCAGAAATTTGATTCTTGAGGTCGAACCATCTTGCTGCAACATCACCGCTCCAAGTTGCTGCTGAATATCTTTGTTGCCCCGCAAAAGCAGAACGAGTTAAAATAAAAACTCGTTGATTTGGTTTTGTTTTTCTCTGTCCTTCATAAACTGCTTTTGAATTCATTAAAGAATAAGTATTAAGATATCGAGCAGAAGTTCCTAATGCAGTTGGTCCAATTCTCAAAAGCCATTCATTAAATGAAAGATTTGATTGAAGGTCAGGTTCAGTCGAATCAAGCCACCATGCATCAAAACCAAGCGAGAAAAGCTTTTCATTAATTTGTTTCCAATAAAGTTTTCGTGCACCTTCACTGTATGGGTCATAAAAAGTTGATACATAACCGGGACCAACCCAATCTTTCTGGCCTACTTCAACATTTCGCATATACAGCCAGCCATTCTTCTTAAATTCTTCAAAATGTTTTGTGCCCACATAAAATTTTGGCCAGACAGAAATCATAATCCGAGTATGCAGTTTATTATGAAGTTCTTTTACCATTCCTTCAGGGTCAGGAAAACGTTCCTTATCAAATTCATGACTTCCCCATTGGTCTTCTTTCCAGTAAAACCAATCTTGAACAATATTATCAAGAGGAATTTTTCTTTTTCTAAATTCTTTTACAATAGAAAGTAATTCATCTTGAGTTTTATAACGTTCGCGGCACTGCCATAATCCCATTGCCCATTTAGGCATCATTGGAGCTTTGCCAGTTAAAATTCGATATCCATGAATTACATCATCAAGATTTTCACCATAGATGAAATAATAATCTATCTGATCGCCCACCTCGGAATAAAGTGAGAATGAATTTATAAAATCTTCTTTTGATGGACATAATGCTTTTAATCCTATATAGCCACCAGAATGAATCCATTCGATTTTGATTTTATGTTTTTCACCGGGTTTCATATTGATTTTGGGAAGATGCGTCCACGGCAGCCAATTCTGTCTCCATGAATCAACGATTAAAGAATCATCAATCCACATTTTTGTATAACCCGAACAATACAATCTAAGTTTGTGAATTCCTGATTCATTACTTTCAATCTCGCCGCTCCATCTTACAGCTTTAACTTTCTCATTAAATCCTTCAGGGAAAGGGTCATTCACATCAAGAAATTCATGCTCAATTTTTGATTCTATTTGTATAGCAAATAAATTTTTGAAGTCAACATCCTCAAAGTATTCAGCTGTCAGTCCACCTTCATTTCCTTTTTTATCATAAAGTTTGAAAACATTATGGAGTGACTGATATTCTCTGATATCTCCAAATTTTGTGCGTGAATAATTATCCCAAAGTATTCCATAATTTTTACTTGAGACAAGAAAGGGAATTACATCAACAATATTATATTGCCAGAGGTCAACATCGTGACCTTTATAATTCATAATTCCATTTTGATGTGCGCCCAAACCATAAAAAGCTTCGTCTTCTGAAGCATTAAATATTTGTCTTATGTGATAAGTTTGTTCACCCATCACTGCTGAAGGAATAATAATTTTGCTATCGTTTGCACTCTCATTTAAAATTAATTTTTCATTATTATCATAAAATGCAACTTTGCCATTTTCTGAATTTACTCTAACAATTAATTTAGAAGTAATAATATCAACAAAATTATTTTTGTCTTTTACAGACCAGCGGATAGGTTTCCAATCAATTTTTTCTACCACTAAACTTTTACGAGTTGAAAATGAATTTGTTGGTGAAGCTATAATACGGATAATATTTTCAGTGATGATCTGAACTTTTAGTAATTGCGCATCGGTATCTTTTTGTTTTTTCAGTTCGAATAAAACACCATCCTTTTGTTTTTCAAAAGCATATATGATTTGAAAAATCAATAAGAAAAAAAACAAATACTGAAATTTTACTTTCATGAATTTC
>JARYLX010000397.1 GCA_029907415.1 Melioribacter sp. | reverse complement strand
CTCGATTTAACTCATAACGATGAACAGGGAAAATAGCAAAACCAGTCAAACCCAATTGGTCAGATTCATCTTTGTCGAGTATTCCAAAATTTGGTTCGCCCTGGTCTGGTTTGCCATTCCCTTCAGTTCCATCTGGATCAGGTCTAGTATATCCTTCATCAAAAGGTCCAATGCCATCAGTTCCAACATCATCATTCAAAGGTTCATCTTTATCCCACTTTCCATTGCCATTTTGGTCTGTAAAAGAACGCCAATTCCCATTTTCATCGGCATCCCAGTGAGGACGCCATGAATAGCCATAAAAGTTTTTAAAGTTGACCGTATCTCTTGCTGGGACTAAAATAAATGGGTCATCAAAGGGAGATGAAATAAATCGTTGAGCTGAATTATTTCTTTTTTCATCAGTCAAACCATCCAGGTCATTATCTTTTCTATCATCAGAAATTCCAGGACTTTCAAGAAAAGCATATCCGGCCAATCCTACCGGACTCCAATTACCCGGGCTTCCAGTTGGAACAGTAGACCATGCATAAGAAATATCAAGCAAATCATCATAATCACCAGCATTGTTAGATGAATTATCGTGTCCTCCAATTCCCCAATCAATATATTGAGCAAATAATGTTTTATCATAATCGGTAGTGCTCATGTTAGTAATTTCATAATACCAGAAAATAACATCTTCAGCTAAAACTTGAGACCACTGAAAACCGCGAGCTTTAACCTGCATTCCTAAACCACCACGAGTTGGGTCATCTGCATCTGGAGTAAAATTATTTTTTATTAGATATTCTCTATCTTCGTTATCATCAAAAACGAAGTAAGTTTCAACATCAGCATTTTTAATTCCTTTGCCAAAGAATCCATTCCAAACACCATTCCAGTCAGAAGTTCTATCGGGCCATTTAGCTGGCCAGCTTGACGGGTCATCGCTTCTTGCTGGAATTCTTGAATACGGAGCTGCATAACCCGGCAAAGGCCACCAACCATATGTTACTCCAGTTGAAGGGTCATAACGAGTAAATTCATAATAATTTGTTTCAAGTGGATGAATTAATTTCCCAGTTGGGTCTTTTGCTTCTGCTTGAACAATTACTGCAACACCATCAACATAAGTATGATTAGTACCTTTAGGCCAAACACCACTTCTGCTTGGTTCATTTAACCAATCTGCAATCTGTCCAAAATTATAATAAACTGTTGCTGCTAAATTTCCATCCATATACCCTTTACGGGTTTGATTATGGTCCCCTTTATTTTTATCTACTATTATTTGTGCATTAACAACATTGAATAAGAAAATTATTAATAGTACGATTATCAATTTTGTTCTTTTAATTGAGAACACTTTTCCTCCTCACTAAAAACTTATAGATGCACCAATTATTATTTGTCTTGGTGAAGAATAAAAATCTGGTCTTGTAAAATATTCTTCGAGTGTGTTAACACCTCTTGGAGCTTCTTGAGCTCGTGTCAGTTCAAGTGTGTAACCTGCTCGCCCTGTATCAGTAAAAACTTCAATTTCATTTGCAGTATCGAACAAATTATAAATTTTAGCATAGATAGAAAATTGTTTACCAAACAGTTTAATGTATTTTGTTAGATATAAATCCACATTGAAAAAAGCAGGTCTGTTTTCGCTGTTTTCTAAACCTGTTCTTTGATTTTGAAATGATGGAGTATAAGGTAATCCAGAACCAAGTCTTCCAATAAAACTTGCAATAAAATCATTTGGGGTACCTGCTGTTAAAGTAAAATTAATTGAATGTCTTCTATCCCAATTTAATGGAACCATTTGTTTGTTTGCTTCAATTGGAGGATTAGCTTGTGCTTTGTTATATGCATCATTCGGGTCTGATGCATTCCCTTTTGCTATCTGAAATGTATAATCCAAAGTAGCACCTATACCATCACTAAATCTTTTTTCAAAGGAAATTGTAAATCCTTTTACAGAACCATAATCTCGATTAATTAATTTGCTGAATTTTCTAAATTCATTTTTGATATGAATTTCTGTGCCAAGCAAATTTCTTATATCTTTATAATAACCAGTTACTGTAATTCCCAAATTAGGGGCTAATTCTTGCTGAAGACCAATTTC
>JARYLX010000396.1 GCA_029907415.1 Melioribacter sp. | reverse complement strand
GTCCACCTATTGGTGAGACTCTTCAGAATAACAAATTAGGAAGTTTAACACAGTTATTCTTAGAAATATAGAATTTATTTTTAAGACTGGTCAACATTTAGTTGACTTATATGATAATGAAAAAAATAAAAATGATTCTGATAAATTAAAGTCCCTCTCTTTCTTAGAGATGGACTATAGGGAGAGTTCATAACAATGATTAAATATAAAGAAAAGAGCAAATAAAGTTCTTTGAAATTAAGAATCTTCACTCATGTTCTAAATTTTTTGAAACTATAAAAAAATAGAATAAAAACTCAGGATGCTAAAAGGAAATAATTTATGGAGTCATTAACTGATGTTGTATCTAAAGGGAAAATTTTAATTTCTGATGGAGCCTGGGGGACACTTCTTCAAAGAAGAGGGCTTCAACCTGGTGAATGCCCAGAACTCTGGAATGTAACTCACGAAGACGATGTTTATGCAATTGCTAAAAGTTATATTGACGCTGGAGCAGACATAATTTTAACAAACAGCTTTGGAGGTAGTCCAACAAAATTGAAACATTATGGATTAGATAGCAGAGCCAGTGAATTAAATTATAAAGCTGCATTAATTTCAAGAAAAGCTGCTGGAGATAATCATTATGTTCTTGGTTCAATTGGTCCAACTGGGATTTTGTTAATGATGGGAGAAGTTTCTGAATCTGAACTATATGAAGGATTCGCTATCCAAGCTGAGGCACTCATGAGAGGTGGTGCCGATGCAATTTTAATTGAGACTATGACGGACATCGATGAAGCAAAAATTGCAATTAAAGCAGCGAAAGATACTACTAATTTAATAGTTATATGCACATTTACTTTTGAAAAAACTCTATCAGGTGAATTCAAAACTATGATGGGAATTACTCCCACACAGATGACAAAAATTATAAAAGAAGTAGGAGCTGATATTATCGGCACAAATTGTGGGAATGGCTTTGACCAGATGATTGAAATTGTTAAAGAAATTAGAAGCGTTGATTCTTCAATTCCAATTCTTGTTCATGCTAATGCAGGGAAACCAATTTATAAAGATGGAATTACAATCTTTCCTGAAACACCAGAATATATGGCATCGAGAGTTCAGCTTTTAATCGATAGCGGGGCTAATATAATTGGTGGATGCTGTGGAACTACTCCAACCCATATTTCAGCTATTGCAAATGTAATCAGGAATCTTGGATGATTATTGAGAAAGAAATAGACAACGATACTTTTGAACTTTTAATAAATCCAAAATTAATTTCTATAAAGAAAAATAATATTGTTGAAATTATTGGTTACAATAATTTCCCTGAAGAATTTGAAAAATTGCTTGATGATATAATTGGTGAATTGAAAAAGAAATTTCAAATAAAAACAGGTTATAAAATTTTTGATTATAAACCTGCAAGAAGTGAAGATGGAATAATAATCTCTGATATTTTCTTTAAGACTGATAGAATTGTTAAATCCCAATTAAACAATATTGAGAAAGTTGCAATATTTGTTTTGACCATTGGTAGGGAAATTGAAAATTGGATTAAAGAATTAAATGATAAAGGAGAAATTCTTTTAAGCTATCTGGTAGATATTACTGCATCAGAAGCAGCTGAAAATGTTGCTGATTTACTACATGACTACCTGAAAGAAAAAATGAAAAATCAGGGCTTAAATGTTACGAATCGCTACAGTCCCGGCTATTGTAATTGGTCTGTTTCTGAACAACATAAACTCTTTTCACTTTTGCCTGAAAATTTTTGCGGAATAAAATTAACCGATTCAGCATTAATGATTCCAATAAAATCAATTAGTGGAATAATTGGAATTGGTAAAAATGCAAAGTGGAAAGAATATCTATGTGATAAATGCGGTGTAAAAGATTGTACGTATAGAATTAAGATGAAGGCTAAGAAAAAAATAACATAATCGCTCAAAGCGAAATGGGAAATTTTTATTATGGGTTTTTATGACGAATAAAAATTTTTTGCAAAAAAATTAGATAACTTAATACCTAATCTTTTCTCTTAAAAAGAGAATGGGAAATTAAAGTCCCTCTCTTTTTAAGAAGGGGAATTAGGGTGATTTTGTTACAATGATTAAATAAAGAAAAAAACAA
>JARYLX010000395.1 GCA_029907415.1 Melioribacter sp. | reverse complement strand
AATGTATTGATTTCTGAAAATTTTGATACAGAAAAAACAATAATTGAAGGAGATGCTGACCAACTCAAACAAGCTTTGTTAAATATAATAATTAATGCATGTGAATCAGTAGAATCGAAAGATGATAAGCAGATTATAATTTATATTTCAAAAAATGATGAGAAACTAATTATTAAAATATCTGATAATGGAATTGGAATTCCTCCAGAAAATTTAAGCAAAATTTTTACACCTTTTTTTACAACAAAAAAAATTGGGAAAGGAACTGGTTTAGGATTGGCTATTACTTATGGAATAATTAAAATGCATAAAGGTGATATAAAAGTTCAAAGTGAATTAGGAAAAGGAACAACCTTTATTATTTCATTACCATTAATACAAAATTATTCGACATAGAATTAAAAAGGGAAATGCAAAAATGGACACAACAAAAATCAAGAAAATATTATTAGTTGATGATGACATCGATTTACTCGAACAAAACAAAGTACTTCTTGAAAACAAGGGTTTTTCAGTAATTACTGCCGAAAATAGTGAAGATGGCTGGAAAAAATTCCTACAGGAAAAACCAGATGTTGCAATTATAGATTTGATAATGGAAGAAATGGATTCTGGTTTTATACTTTGTTATAAAATTAAAAAGACTGAACACGGGAAAAAAATTCCTGTATTCATTCTTACTTCCGCAACTTATGATACTGGATTTAAATTTAGTACTTCTACACCTGAAGAAAAAGAATGGATAAAATGCGACGGCATTATAAATAAACCTGTAGTAATTGAAGAATTGTTAGCAAAAATTGAAAATTTCTATTAAAATTTTACAATGAATGATAAATATAAAATATTAATTGTAGACGACGAGAGAGGATTGCGAATTGGAACCCAGAGACTGCTCGAAGATGAAGGGTATGATGTTGTTGCTGTAGATTGCGGTGAAGAAGGAATTCGAGTTGGAACAGAAAAGGACTTTGATATTGCAATAATTGATTTAAAAATGCCGGATTATGATGGATTGGAAGTCTTAAAGAGAATTAAAAATTCTCGACCCAATACTATTTGCTTTATTGCTACAGCATTTGCAAGCTATGATACTGCAATTCAATCAACAAGACTAGGAGCTTTCGGTTATATTCCTAAACCTTTTACTCCTGAGGAATTTTTATACCAAATTGAACAGGGGATAAATCAGAGAAAATTAATTTTAGAATCGGAGAGATTAAAAAAAGAAAGAGAAGAAAATCTCCTGGAATTAGCTTCTGAAAAATCAAGACTTAATGCAATTATTAAATCTATTAGTGATGGCGTTCTAGTAATTAATAAAAATGGAGAACTTGCATATTATAATTATGCTGCTTTGAAATTTCTTGACCTGCATGAAATTATAATTGGCGATAAAATACTTCCTCTTCTTAATAAAAATATTACTGAATTAGTAGAAAAAATTTTTTCTTCTGAGACCATTTTACTAAAAAGTTATGCAACTCAAATAGAACTAAAACCAAACAATGAATTAATTGTTGAAGCTGCAGCAACTCCAATACCTCATCCTGATGGTTCACTTGCAGGTGTTGTAATTGTTTTAAGTAATATTACAGAATTTAAGAAAATTGAATTAATTAAATCACAATTTGTCTCGATGGTTGCTCATGAATTAAAAGCACCGCTTGCAGCTGTTCAAGGTTATTTAAATATATTAGCAGATGAAAAAATAAATCTGCCCAAAGAAAAAAGACAGGATTACTTAACACGCTCGATTGTAAGATTAAAAAGCTTAAGTGACCTTGTTAATGATTTACTCGATATCTCGAGAATGGAATTAAAAACTAAACATCGTGAAATTGAAGATATTAACATCAATGAAATCATTAAGAACACATTGCAGCTATTTGAAATTGAATTGAAGAAGAAAGAAATTCAAGTAGAATTTAAAACCGAAGATAACATACCTACAATAAAAGCAGACTATAATGAAATTCAAAGATTAATTACCAATCTTATAAGCAATGCAATAAAGTATAACAAAGAAAAAGGAAAAATTATTATAAATGTATCATCGTCAACAAATTATTTACAAATAAAAATAGCCGATACTGGTATCGGTATGAAACCCGAGGAAAAA
>JARYLX010000394.1 GCA_029907415.1 Melioribacter sp. | reverse complement strand
AATCTCGTTATGTTCAAAGAAGATTTTGCCACTAATTATCTTAAAAGTTTAGAACAAATATAGATAAAGCAACAAAGCTTTTCAAAAACAATTACAGTTCAAAAATAAAACCCTTCTCTTTTAATCTTTCATAATTTCTTTTGTCAAATTTATAAAGAAAGGCTGGGCGTCTTTTACCATTTGTGCTTGTTTTTTTAAATCTTATTAAAAGATTCATATTCATCAGTTTTTTTCTGAAATTTCTTTTATCGAGTTTCTTCCCCAAAATTACTTCATACAATGTTTGAAGTTGTGGAAGTGTAAATTTTTCAGGCAATAATTCAAATCCAATCGGACGATATCTAATTCTTGTCCTTAGTTTTTCCAGAGCAACTTTTACGATTTCATTATGGTCAAAAGGCAATTTTGGAATTTCTGATAATTTGAACCATTTTACTTCGGAAGTATCAACCCCGGAAGATAATTTATAATGTTCGGGTTTAACAAGAGCAAAATGGCCAATTGTGAAAACTCTTCTTAAAGGATATCTGTCAATTGCATCAAATATAGTAATTTCTTCAAGGTAAATATTTTTAATTCCTGTTGTCTCCTCAAGAATTCTTTGTGCAGCTTCTTTAACTAATTCATTCTTCTTAATAAATCCACCCGGGAGTGCCCATTTGCCTTTTTCGGGATTGATAGCTCGCTTAACCAGTAGAACTTCCAGGGATGAATTTTCAAATCCAAAAATCACACAATCAATAGAAATATTTTTTATAACATCTTTAAGAATGTGAGACATTATTTTATTCCTGATTAATTTATTCTTTCAGCCTCAAATTTAAAAAATAATTTATCCATAACCTTAAAATATTTTTAGTGACTTTTTATTTCTTTAAGTGTATTTTATACACATAATTTTCAGAATAATAGGAGGTAAAATTGTATTCCATTGGATATGACATTGGAAGCTCATCAATTAAATGTTCAATCCTGGATATTGAAAAAGGCAAAGCTATAATTCAAGGTTATTATCCTGAACAGGAAATGCAAATCAATTCGCCCAAACCCGGCTGGGCAGAGCAGAATCCAGAAACATGGTGGGAGTATGTTAAAATATTAACCAGGCAATTAATTCAAAAAGCAAATATTGATGCACAACTGATAAAATCTATTGGCATTTCTTATCAAATGCACGGTTTGGTTGTAGTTGATAAAAATAAAAATGTGTTGAGACCATCAATAATCTGGTGTGACAGCCGAGCAGTTGAAATTGGAAATAATGCTTTTCAAAAAATTGGAGAAGATTATTGCTTAAATAATTTATTGAATTCACCGGGTAATTTTACGGCTTCAAAATTAAGATGGATTAAAGAAAATGAACCTGATATTTACAAAAAAATTTATAAAATAATGCTTCCCGGTGATTTCATTGCAATGAAATTAACTGATGAAATAAACACTACGGTTTCAGGTTTATCAGAAGGAATTTTCTGGGATTTTAAATCAAATTCTATCTCAAAGGAAATTCTTAAATACTATGAAATAGACGAATCACTGCTACCTGATGTAGTTCCAACTTTTTCAGTTCAAGGGAAATTAACTAAATCAGCTGCTGAAGAATTAGGTCTAAAAGAAGGAGTAGTTGTTTCTTATCGTGCAGGTGATCAGCCAAATAATGCATTTTCACTTAATGTGCTCAACCCTGGTGAAATTGCCGCAACAGCAGGCACATCCGGAGTTGTTTATGCTGTAATTGACAAATTAAATTACGACAAAAAATCACGAGTGAATCAGTTCGCTCATGTAAATCATTCTTCTGAACAAACTCGAATTGGTGTTTTGCTTTGTATTAATGGAACAGGAATTCTTAATTCTTTTATTAGAAAAAATATGGCTCCCGAACTTTCCTACAACGAAATGAATAATCTTGCAGAAAAAATTGATATTGGGTGTGATGGATTAACAATTCTGCCTTTCGGCAATGGTGCAGAAAGAATGTTTGAAAACAAAAACATATGGAGCCATTTCCTTAATGTCGATTTTAATCGTCATACAAAAGCTCATTTCTTCCGAGCAGTTCAGGAAGGAATCGCATTCTCATTCAAATATGGAATTGAAATAATAAATGAAATGGGTTTGAATATAAACA
>JARYLX010000393.1 GCA_029907415.1 Melioribacter sp. | reverse complement strand
CGGGATTTAGATTTGCTCTCGCTGTGTAAAGTGCTGCTGTTAGTCCTGCTGGTCCAGAACCAATTATCACTACTTTATGATGATTTTCTTCCATACCAATCTCCATATTTGTGTACTGTAAATTTATTCATTTTTATTTTTTTGTTTTTCATTAGATGGTAAACTTTAATGAAAGATTCATCTTTTATGAAACTATAAATTTAGCATTTCTTTTCAAGCCGTTTAATTTAGCTCTACTAATCGGACTGGATTGAAATCTTTCTTTGAATTCTTCTTCTGTCATATTCAGGATTTTATCTATTTCGAGTTCTTTATTTTCTTTTGAATTGAATTCATGTTCTGATGTAGGTTTAGAAAATTTTTTATTCCATGGGCAAACATCCTGACAGATATCGCAACCAAAAATCCAGTTATCAAATTTGTCTTTGAACTCCTCTGGAATTTCTCCTTTATTTTCAATTGTTAAAAATGAAATGCAACGATTTGAATCAATAACATATTCATTTATTATTGCACCAGTTGGACAGGCATCAATACAAGCTCTGCATGAACCACAATGGTCTGGTATTTGTTCGTTATATTCAAATTCATAGTTTGTTATCATTGTAGCTAAAAAAAACCAGCTGCCAATTTCTTTTGAAATTACATTTGTATGTTTTCCCATCCATCCGACTCCTGATTTTACTGCCCAAACTTTATCCATAACTGGACCTGTGTCTACATAAGATTTCGATTGAAATGATGGCTCGATTGCTTTTAATTCATCTTCGAGTATTTCTAATTTTTCCCACATTATTAAATGATAATCTTTACCCCATGCATAACGCGATACTTTGCCAGTACCATTTTTATTTGTGTAATTATCATTCACAAAATAATTTATTGCAAGAGAAATAACACTCTTAGCTTCTGGAAGTATATTTTTAACATCATATCTCTTTTCAATATTTTTATTCATGTATTCCATAGTTGCATTATAACCTTTGCTTAACCAAACTTTGAGATTTTTTATTTCCTTTTCTAATATTTCTGCCCGTGCAAAACCAATCAAATCAAATCCGAGTTCTTTTGCTTTTGCAATTACTATTTGATTTGTTAACTTCATTTTTTGCTAATTCATTTTCATTAAAGAAGTCATAAATATTTTACCAGTTTAATGATTTTTTAGAAACTTTTACAAATACATCGTTATCAATAATTTTCACTTCATATGAAGTGAGACCTTTTCTATTACCTGCTAAATTACCTGTTGATAATTCAAAAGCCCAGCCATGAATTGGACATAAAACTTTATCATTCTCAATTTCACCTTCATAAATCAAGTGAGTCTTTTGATGTGGGCAGATATTACTCAATGCATAAACTCTGCCATCTACTTTAAATATGGCAATTTCTACATCATCAACAAAAAATTGTTTTCCAACTTTCTCTTTTAGTTCAGAATATTTACAAACTTTCTTAAATCCTTCTTCGTTAATCACTTTAGCTCCGTAAATTTTTCATTAACAATAAAACCCTTTTCATTTTTTGTAATTGTAGCAGCCAATGTGAAAGGGTCATGTTCGAAAAATATAATCCAGTTTTGTTCAACAGCTTTGTTCAAAATATCTTTCTTTTCTTTTAATGTTACTAATGGTTGCAAATCGTAACCTGTTATGTATGGCAGAGAGATATGAGAAGTAAAAGGAAATAAGTCACTACAAAAAAGAATCGTTGTTGATGAATCCGAAATTTTAATCAGCTGCTGAGAAAAGGTATGACCATTTGAAATTAGTATTTGAATTTCATCATCAAAATATTCTTCTTCGTTTAACAAGTTTAACACACCTGATTCATACAAAGGCATAAAACGATTTGTAACAAAACTTGCTCTGTCTCGTTCAGATGGATTAACTGCCCATTCAAAATGTTTTTTTTGAACATAATATTTTGCATTTGGGAAAGCAGGAATCCATTTATTATTTTCTAATTTTGTTGCACCGCCAGTATGGTCAAAGTGCAGGTGGGTTAATAAAACATCCGTTATTTCCTCTGATTTTATATTAAGAGCTGATAGTGATTTTAGCAAATCCATCTCTGTATGCTCAATATTATAAATGCGACTAAATTTTTCATCCCAGTTATAACCTATTCCTGTATCAATTAAA
>JARYLX010000392.1 GCA_029907415.1 Melioribacter sp. | reverse complement strand
AGAATCTGGATTGGCAGGAATAGGAATTCCTGATTGAGCCATTAAAACAAGAATCCCCATTGTTTTAAGTGCAACCGTTTTACCTCCTGCATTCGGACCAGTTATAACAATTACTTTTTCTTTATCTATTTTTAAATTGAGTGGAACAGTATTGTTAATTCCAATCTTTTTAATCAACAAAGGATGTCTGCCATCAATAATTTGAAATGATTTGGATTCATCAAAAGATGGAAACGAACCAATAATTTCAATTGAGTATTTTGCTCGAGCAAAAATAGAATCAAGTTCTGCAATTGTATCAAGTGACTTTAATAACTCATTACATTGATTTCCAATTCTCAAAGTCAACGTTTTCAAAATTTTTTCTATCTCTCTTTTTTCAGCAAACTTTAATGAAAGAATTTCATTATTTAACTCCAAAGTTTCTTCTGGTTCAATGTAAACTGTTTGTCCTGTTGATGATTCAGAATGAATAAATCCGCGAACATGACGTTTGTGCTCTGCTTTCACTGGTAGAACAATTCGTCCATCTCGTTGCGTGATATATTCTTCCTGAACAAGATATGATTCACTTAATTGCTTTAGTAATTTATTAACTAATTTCTGGAGCAAAAATTCTTTTTCTTTAATTTCATTTCGAATTGACCTTAATTCATTGCTTGCATCATCTCTTATTTCTCCACTTTCTGTAAATACTTTACTTATCTGATGTTCAAACACTTTGTCTACAAACAAAAAGTTTCTTAATTCCAATAATTCATTATGTTCATTGTCTTTTGGCTTCAAAAACTGATATAATTTGCGAGATACTTCTGCAAGTTTTAGTACCTCCAATATTTGTTTAGAACCAAGAATAACACCTTCAATTCTACTGCGATATAAAGTTTCTGTTAAATCAGGCAAATAATCAATTGGAGGAAAGTCATTTTGAATAAGAATTTCTTTAGCTTGATTTACTTTATTACCTTCACTTATTACTTCTTTTAATGAATCTAAAGGTTTTAGTGAAAGAATTTTACTTTTCCCTTTTTCAGTAACACAGTATTTAGAAATGTGAGATAATATTTTAGAGAATTCTAATTTTTCTAATGTATCTAAGCTTATCATTTTGTTATGATAGAATCTATGGGTGGAGTTTTAATTGTATCTTTATTTTCGATAAAATTCTTAATCAAATCAGCTGCTTTTGATTGATGACCAATTATTAAATCAATTGATTTGGGTATTATATCAGATACATATGAATACATTAAAGATTCTTTTTTTGTTATTTCATTTGGAAATCCAATAATATCCAGTAATAAGAAAATTCCACTCAAGAAAAAAAATATTTGAACAGTGCCAATTAATCCACCAATAAACTGATTTAGAAATTTATTTAATTTATCAACAGGATGAATTATTCGTTTCAATATTGAAGCAATAAGGATTACTATTAAAAATATTAGAATACCAGATATGACATTTGAAAGATAATCATCATTATTAAAGAAAGGATTTAAGTATTTCCCCAAAGTTTGAGAATATTCAAAAGCTAAAAAGAAAGCTAACACTAATCCAATTAATCCAATTATTTTTCTTACTAGACCATCTTTAAACCCAAGAATAAATCCTATTGCAGCAATTACAATTATTAAATAATCTATGTAATTCAATTTGTGCTCAAAAATTTTTCTACAATTTCTTTTATAACTTTTCCATCGGCTCTGCCTTTTAATGTCTTAGCAGCTAAAGGCATTAATCGTGGAAAATCACTTTTATCTTTTGCATCAATTTCAGCTGCAAGTTTTTTTACTTCTTCTAAAATTTCTTCATTTGACAACTGCTTAGGAAGATATTCTTCTATAATCTTCAATTCATTTTCTTCCTTTTCTGCAAGTTCAGGTCGATTAGCATTTTGATATTGTTCTATAGCTTCTTTTCTTTTTTTAGCTGCAGCAGTAAGAATACGGATTTCTTCTTCAGGTGTTAATTCTTTGTTAGAACCGCTTTTTTCAAACTCAAGTATTAAAGCACGGATTGACCTTATTGTTTCAAGCCGTATTTTATCTCCGGCTTTCATTGCTTCTTTTAAGTCATTATTAATTTTATCTTTCAAGTTCATATATACCTCAAAAAAAAAGGCAGGCCATTTTCAAGAATAACCTGCCTCTTATTTTTTACAAATCT
>JARYLX010000391.1 GCA_029907415.1 Melioribacter sp. | reverse complement strand
CCCTCTCTTTTTAAGAGAGGGATTTAGGGTGAGTTTTTTATGATGATTGAATTGAAAATAAAAAGTCATTCTGAATGAAGCGAAGCGGAATGAAGAATCTCAATAAAACAAAAAATGGAATTAGATTCTTCGTCGTCCACCTAGCGGTGGGAATCCTTAGAATGACATGAATTAATAAAAACAATTAATAATTTCGGCGTCAATTTACTAAATCAACAAAAAAATTTAACACATATTATTATAGATTATAAAAGATTTTTTGAAATAAATAATCAGATAAAATTTGTGAGAAATAATTTTTTAATAGTTTAAAATTTTGATTGCAATACAAAAAAAAGTTAAATAAATTTCATTCAGTAAACGATAAAATAAATCAAAAAGAAAAATATTTTTAGATAATAAAAAATAATATTATTATTTTGCTCTAAGAAAATTAAAATATAGTATGATTAAGAAGAGGGAAAAGTTTATTGATAAAAAATTTTAATTAAACACCAAGGAGGTGCAAATGAAAAAAGTATTACTAAAACTTAATCTCATATTAATTTTATTAAGTTTTGTTACATTAAAAGCACAGAATACAGTATTAGTGAATTGGAAATGTATACCGCCGGATAGTCAAAAAGTATCCTCTCAACATGAAAATGTAATTGGCATTAAAGAAGTAGGAACATCAATATTTCGTGTTAGAAGTTATACTGGAGCAAATGGTCCCTTAGGTCCTACTCAAAGATGGTGGCCGCATGATGGGACTAATGCAATATATTGGGGTAATGAAACTGAGCAGGTAAATAATAGGTATGTTCAGTTTGCTGTTACACCTAAATCAGGATATATAATGCATGCAGATTCAATAACTATGTATTTAGGCGGCGGTGCAACGAGTAATATGAAAGTTAATATTGCTTACGATACAAAAGCATCATTCCAATATGCTAAAAGAATTAATTCAGAACCAGTAGCATTATTAAATAATGTTTTAAAATTGCTTTCTTTTAAAATTAATAAAGATGTTTATCCTGGGGATACTTTATATATCAGGGTATATCCATGGTATGAATCGACACTTTCGAATTCTAAATATTTGTTAGTTCAGGATGTTAATATTTATGGAAGTACTACAGAATTAACAATATCAAATTCTCCGGTAAATGTAAAATTACCAATTATTGCTGGTACAATTAATACAGAAAAACTTGCTGCAATTACCGTTGATGATATAAGTGCAAAAAATATTACTGCAATTCAATTCACACTTAATTATGACAAGAATATTATTTCAATTCCAGAGGTTGTAACAACTGGGACATTGTTAGAAGGCAAAGGTATACTTTCAGCAAATACAGATACAACTAATGGAACTGTAACAGTAGCATGGGCAGGCTATCCACCTGTAACAGGGGAAGGTTCTTTACTTAAACTAAAAATTAGATTTAAGAATTATGGCACATCAAATTTAGATTTTGGGAATACATTTAAATTCAATCTTGGAATACCAGGGGCAATTGTTACTTCTGGTTCCGCTAATACAGCTGCAGTTATAGTTCAAGGCGGTTCTGTTACAGCAGTTGCAGGAGATAATATAGTAATACCAGTTATGACAACAGCAATAACAGAAGATCAAAAGGTATTATCATATGAATTCACTGCAACATTTAATAAAGATGTAATAGAAATAACAAATTATGAATTAGAGTCAACAATAAGTGCAGGTGGATTAGCATCGATTAATGTGAATAATAATACTGGGACAGTAAGCTTTTCATTAGCAAGCGGTTCTTATATAACAGGCAGTGGAACATTATTGAAATTAACAGGTAAAGCGAAAGCAGCTGGCAGCACAGAACTTACATTCACCTCATTCAAATTTAATACTGGAACTCCAGGTGTAACAGCAGATCCGGGACAGATAGTTGTAGCAGAAGCAAATGTAGCTCCAACACTGACATTAAATCCAAACCAAACAACATTTGCAGTTAATGAAAATGAAACATTGACGATAACACTAGTTGGAGCAGATGCAAATGCAGGAGATGTATTAACATATTCATATACATCAACACCAGCAACAACGGGAGCTGCATTATCTGCAGCAGGAGTATTTACATGGAAGCCAAATTATGATCAGGCTGGTGCATATTCAGTAACATTTAAGGTTACAGATAAAGGTGGATTATCAACAACAAAGACAGTAGCAATA
>JARYLX010000390.1 GCA_029907415.1 Melioribacter sp. | reverse complement strand
TAAAAGGAAAATCAGGTAAAGAAATTCAAAGACTTGCAGAAGATTATCTTAAAAAATTTGATTTATACGACAGAAGATTTTCTAAAATTGAAGACCTCTCAAAAGGCAATCAACAAAAAGTTCAATTTATTACTACTATACTTCACGACCCTGAATTTATTATACTCGATGAACCTTTTAGTGGACTGGACCCGATTAATACAAATCTTCTAAAAGATATTATACTTGAACTAAAACAAAAAAAGAAAGTTATAATTTTCTCAACTCACCTTATAGACTATGCAGAAAAAATGTGCGATTATGTTGCAATAATAGACCACGGAAAACTTGTGCTTAAAGGTCCACTTGACGAAATAAAATCAAAATATGCTAAAAGAAATGTAAGTCTAACTTACGAAGGTGATATCTCTTTCTTAAAAGGTCATCCAATTGTTGAAAAAGTTGAAGACTTCGGCAACACAACCGGCATTCGGTTGAAAGAAGCAAATCAAACTCAGGAATTATTAAAATTGTTAATCGAAAAAAATGTTATAATAAAAAAGTTTGATGCTAATGATATTTCACTTCATGAAATTTTTATTGAATTAGTTGGTAAAGATGATGAAAACAAAAATTTCATTTCAAAAAATTGAGGGATTAAAATGATAAACTACAGAGTTTTAGCAGTTATAAAAAGAGAATTAAAAGAAAGACTTTTTTCAAAAACTTTTATTGTAATGACACTTCTTATTCCGGGATTAATTGTAATAATGTTTGCTATTCAAGCATTATTATATTCTACTGAAAGCAAAAATCTGAAATTCGAGCTTATAACAGAAAATCCGGATTTAATCTCAAAATTTGAAAATGAATTCAGTCATGAAGATTTTGTAACAAAGAAAAATTACAATTTTGTTTACAGCTCTATGCCAAGAGAAATGTTTAATGAGTATTTAAAAAAGAGACATAAAGAAATTACAGATGAAAATTTAACAGGAATAATATTTATTCCATCAACTGCTATGAAAGATAAAAAGATTGAATACTATTCAAAGTCGCCTCAAAATATTTCTCTTTCACGCGAACTTGAAGGACCAATTAACAAAGTTCTTATTGATTCATATTTTATGAATAGAACCTTGTCCCGCGAGGAACTAGATTTCGCTCGAAGAGGAATTGAATTTGCAGGCTTCAAAGTTTCTAAAGATGAAAATATTCGAAAAGAAGGTTATGGAAATATTGTTCTTGCATATGCATTCACATTTTTATTATACATCAGTTTATTGCTTGTTGGACAAATGACAATGCAATCTGTAATTGAAGAAAAAAGTAATCGAATTGTAGAAGTTATTCTTTCATCCGTTAGTTCAAGAGAATTAATGACCGGAAAAATTTTAGGAGCATCAATCACTGGTGTAGTTCAAATGGGTATCTGGCTAATAACAATCATGGCGGCTGCTTCTTCCGCATGGTATACTTTGCCTGAAGAAATTGTTCTGAATGTAAAACCTGATGTTGTTATTTATGTGTTGACTAATTTTTTCATTGGATTAATTTTATTTATATCACTTTTTGCAACTGTTGGTGCTATTTTCGATAATCCGCAGGATGCATCTTCGGGGACTACACCAATAATTATGTTGATTATTATCCCATTTTTTATTTCAATGTCAATTATGGAAAATCCGAATAAGCCTTATGCAGAAATTGCATCATTATTTCCATTTGCTTCGGTAATTGTAATGCCTGCAAGAATGAGTTTGATTGATGTTCCACTCTGGCAATTAATTGCATCCGTCATAATAAACATTTTAACCATAATTTTAATATTTCCAGTTGCTGGCAAAATTTATCATGTAGGAATTTTAAGAACAGGTAAAAAGCCAAAATGGTCAGAAGTAATTAAGTGGTTGAAATATCAATATTGATTTAATGTTGCTTAGCGATTCCTTTGCGTTCTTAACGTTTTTGCGATTAAAGAAAACGCAAAGGACGCAAAGAAGAAATCTGTGAAAATCTTGTTTTATCAGTGTCATCGGTGTGCAAAAAATATTGTATATACAAGAAATACAAAATAAATAATACGTGTAACTATGCGAAATCCGCAAGAAATAAATTTCACAGCTGACTACAGTCATTCTGAATGGAACGAAGTAGAAAGAAGAATCTCATAAAAACAAAAAATGGAATTAGATTCTTCGTCGTCCGCCTATCGGCGGGACTCCTCAGAATGACAG
>JARYLX010000038.1 GCA_029907415.1 Melioribacter sp. | reverse complement strand
AGAACAGGTTCAAAAATTAAAATCAGGATTAACAATATCGAAATGCTTCTTATAGTTACTAAAAGTGTTTTTATTAAAGTAGAAACCTTTGGGATTGTATATTTATATATAAAATATGAATAAACCAGTAGAATAATTATTCCGGGAATTAAATAAAAAAAATTTATTTCTGTCGAAATATGAAAATTGCCTGTGGGCATTTGATTAACCTTTTTCTAAACTTTCCATTAGATTTTCAATTTTCCAGCTTTGCATTGAGTTATAAGTATTATAATCTGTCAAATCAAAATGAATTGGTGAAATTGATACATAATTATTTTTAATGGCAAATTGGTCTGTAGTTAAATCATTGTCTGTTTCAACTAAGTTTCCCGTAAGCCAGTAATATTTTTTGCCATAAGGATCAATTCTTTCTTCATAAATATCATCCCATTTTGATTTCCCCTGACGTGTTAATTTAATTCCTGCAATTTGATTTTCTGGCAAATCAGGCACATTTACATTAAGTAGTGTCCCATTTGGCAATCCATTTTTTATGACTAATAATGAAAGTGCTCTTGATAATTTTGCTGCAAATTGAAAATTTTTAGCTGCATGATTGGTAACCGATACGGCTATAGAAGGAACATCCATTATTGCTGCCTCGCGTGCTGCGGATACTGTCCCGGAATAAATTATATTAATTGCAGTATTTGAGCCATGATTTATTCCCGAAATTACTATATCTGGTGGAGCTTTCATTATGTTTCGAATTCCAATTTTTACACAATCGGCTGGAGTTCCGTCAACTGCATAACCAAAAAATTCTCCATCTTTGAAATACTCTGTAATTCTTAATGGGATTTTCATTGTTATTGCATGTCCAACAGCACTCTGTTCTGTTCGCGGAGCTACCACTGTAACTTCTCCAATTTTTTTCATCTCACCAGCAAGTGCTGAGATTCCAGGAGAATCAATTCCATCATCATTTGTTATTAATATTTTCACTATTCACCTATATTTTTTATTGGATATTTAACAGAAATATTTCTCTATAAATAAATTTTATTAAAGTAAATATACTTAAAAGCTGAAATAACAAAGAAACATTAAATTAGTTATAAAACTTTGTTTTAAATATCTTAATTTTGTATTGAAAAATTTATTATAACTATGAAGCTCAAAGATATTTTAATTTTTCTTGTTTCAGTTTCGTCATTAATAACAGCACAAATTGATACTACACAGATTGGAAACATTGATATTTTTGTTATCGATTCATATATAACACCAGAACCACCGTATAAATTTACTTTGTCGTTTTATACAAGTGATAGCTGTACGTCAAAAATAGTTTTTGATAATAAAAAAGAATTTATTGTTTCTGATAAATTGAATGAAAATCATAGAATAGAAATTGAGCTTGATGGCATAATTAATAAAAAGAATTTAATTCAATATAAAATTTTAGTTTACAATAAAGATAATGTTGAATCCATTAGCCAGTTATATGAAATAGAAATTCCGCAGAACATCATTTTTGCTTACAAAAAAAATGTAAACTTATTTCAGGTATGTTGTTTTGGGGGTATTATTTTTGGTTTACCTTCTCCAACTTATATTTCTAAAAACAACAAGGATTATTTTGGTTTAACAAAAGAAATTCCTGTTTTTTCTTTTTATAAAGGAAGTTATAATTATCCCTTTGGTTACATAGGCGCTGAATATGCTCATATTTTTAATGCAGATAAAAAAAATTTTCTAAGAGTTGGATACAAGCAAATTATTCAGTTAAATTTTATTAAATATGTTTCTGCAGGCTTAAATTACTTTACTGATTTTAAAGGTTATAATGGAATAAGTCCAGAGTTCTCATTTGGTTTATTCCAGATACAAAATGTTTTTACTGCTTTTTTGAGATACAGATATAATTTCCAACCTGACAGAGGGGGAACAGATTTTCATGAAGTATCTGTGGGATTATATTCCAATTTCTTCTCAATTAATTTTTAGAAAATTTAATTTTAGTTAATGAATTTTTTATAAAAAATTTATTGTAATGCAGGAAACAATTTTATCGGTTAGTGAAATAACAAATCTTATTAAAGTTACTCTCGAAGAAAGTTATTCGGAAGTAAATGTAATAGGTGAAATTTCTAATTTCAAAGCGCATGTTTCAGGCCATTGGTATTTTACATTGAAAGATGCAAATGCTCAAATAAATTGTGCTATGTGGAGAGGAGTAAACAGTTATGTGTTTTTTACTCCACAGGATGGAATGAAAGTAATTGTAAGTGGAAGAATTACTGTTTATGCGCCAAGAGGTAGTTATCAGATTGATGTTCGCTCCATGAAACCGGCAGGAATTGGTGAACTTCAAGCAGCATTTGAAAAATTGAAACAGAAACTTGCCGCTGAAGGTTTGTTTGATATTGAACATAAAAAGCCAATCCCAAGATTTCCTAAAAAAATTGGTATTGTAACAGCAATTGATGGTGCAGCTTTTCAGGATATGAAAAGTATAGCTGCAAGAAGATATCCTCTTGTAGAATTAGTAATAGCACCTTGCCGAGTTCAGGGAGAAGGTGCAGCTCAAGAAATTGTAGAAAGCATAAAATTACTCAATCAGTTTAATGATATTGATACAATTATTGTTGGACGCGGCGGAGGTTCACTTGAAGATTTATGGCCCTTTAACGAAGAAATTGTTGCTCGTGCTATATTCAATTCAAGAATTCCAATTATTAGTGCTGTCGGTCATGAAATAGATTTTACAATTGCAGATTTTGTGGCAGATTTAAGAGCTCCTACTCCTTCCGCAGCTATGGAACTTGCAACTCCAAATATTGATGAACTTTTTGCCTTTATAAATGAATTTTCCTATTATTTCACAGAAAATATGCTCGAAATTATTGAAAACTATAAATTGGAGGTTAATCAATTAATTTCTTCCTATGGTTTCCGATTGCCACAAGATAATATTAAAAACAAAATTCAATTATTAGACAGTACTGTTTTTAAATTTCAGTATTTAATTGATGATAAACTAAAGTCAGAAAAAAATAGACTTGAATTGCTCAATAACAAAGTTCAATCTTTTAATGTAGAAAATATTTTAAGGAGAGGATTTGCTATTGTCAAACAGAATGAAAAGATTATTCATAGATTAAAGGAATTAACATTACACAAACCAGTCCAATTGAAATTTTATGATGGAGAAGTAATAATAAATGAGTAAGAAAAAAGAAAATTCATTCGAAGAATCATTGAAAAGACTTCAAGAGATCTCGGAAATTCTTGAGAGAGGAGAAGTTAGCCTTGAAGAATCAATTAAACTTTACGAAGAAGGAATAAATTTAGCAAAATTCTGCTATACTACTTTGAAAGAAGCAGAACTAAAAGTAACCGAACTTAAAAAACAATTTGAAGCAGATTTAAAAAATAATTTTCAAAATGGAAATGAATTATGATTGATAAAGCTCAATACAAAATTCTTTTTAATGTTAATTCTCCTGCTGATATAAAAAATTTTTCTATCGAAGAATTAAATTTACTTTGTTATGAAATAAGACAATACATGATTGATATTATATCTCAAATTGGTGGTCATTTTGGCGGGGGATTAGGAGCAGTTGAATTAACAGTTGCATTACATAAAGTATTTAATACACCTTACGACCAGATTGTATGGGATACAGGTCATCAGGCTTATCCTCATAAAATTATTACTGGAAGAAGAGATTTATTAAAAACAATAAGACAATTAAATGGAATAAGTGGGTTTCTAAAACGAAGCGAAAGTGAATACGATGCATTTGGTGCTGGACATGCTTCAACTTCAATTTCTGCAGCTTTGGGTATTGCAGTTGCAAGGGATATTTTAAAGACAGACAGAAAAGTTGTTGCTGTAATTGGTGATGGAGCAATGACAGGCGGAATGGCTTACGAAGCTATGAATAATTCTGGATTGATTAAAAGTGATTTAATTGTTGTTCTCAACGATAATCAAATGTCGATAGCTCCAAATAAATGGCAGATTTCTAATTATTTTACAGAAGTAATTTCTCATCCTGAATTCAATAAATTAAAAGGAGCTATCTGGGATTTGACCGGAAAACTTGACCAATTTGGAGACAGGATAAGAAAAGCTGCTGTAAGAATTGAACATGGAATAAAAGCTATTGTAACACCTGGAATGTTGTTCGAAGCACTTGGATTTAGATATTTTGGACCAATTAATGGGCACAATATTTCTCAATTAATAAAAATATTTGAACATGTAAAAAATCTAAAAGGACCAATCCTTGTTCATGTTATTACAGAAAAAGGGAAAGGATATGCACCTGCAGAAAAACATAATCAACGATTACATGCAGCAATCCCTTTTGATAAAATTACTGGTGAAGTAATTAAGAAATCTATTACAACTCCATCTTATACAGAAATATTTGGTAAAACACTTGTTGATATTGCAAGAAAAAATTCTGATGTTGTTGGTATAACTGCAGCAATGCCTGATGGAACAGGGTTAGATTATTTACAGAAAGAATTTCCTGAAAGATATTTTGATGTAGGAATTGCAGAAGAACATGCAGTTACATTTGCAGCAGGTTTGGCTACTCAAGGCATTATACCTGTAGTTGCTATTTATTCTACTTTTCTCCAAAGAGCTTTTGACCAGATTATTCACGATGTTGCATTACAAAATCTTCATGTTGTATTTGTGCTGGATAGAGCTGGATTAGTAGGCGCTGATGGACCAACTCATCATGGAGCTTTTGATTTGTCTTACCTGCGATTAATTCCGAACATGGTTATAATGGCTCCTAAAGATGAGGCTGAATTAAGAAATATGTTGTTTACAGCAATTAATTATAAAAAAGGTCCAATTGCCTTGCGATATCCTCGAGGGAATGCACTTGGAGTAACAATAAAAGATGAATTCGAAGAATTAGAAATTGGTCAAAGTGAAACTATTCAACTTGGTAATGATGTTGTATTTCTGGCTGTGGGTGTTATGGTTGAATATGCTAAAAAAGCCTCACAAATTTTAAGTGAACATGGAATAAATTCTGAAATAATAAACATGAGATTTATTAAACCACTTGATAAAAATAAGCTTGATGATGTTGCAAATCGTTTCGATAAAATTGTTACACTTGAAGAAAATACTTTAATAGGAGGATTTGGTTCAGGTGTACTTGAATATTTTGCAGAAAAAAATTATAAAAATGATATTTTAAGAATTGGATTACCCGATAAATTTATTGAACATGGGACACAGCAACAATTACATAACCAGCTTGGTATTGATCCGAATGGAATTGCAAACCAGGTATTAAAATTTATCAATAAAAAAGCAATTAAAAATGGAATTGTAGCTTGATGGAAAAAGTAAAATTAGGAATTATTGGCCTGGGCAGTATTGCACAACTAGTGCATCTGCCAATTTTATCTAAGCTCGAAAATGCAGAACTTGCAGCTTTATGTGAAATAAATAAAAATAGATTGAAAACTATAGGTGAAAAATATCCATCTGCAAAAAAATATCAAGATTATAAAGAGATGACAGCGAATGAAAATCTTGATGCTGTTATAATTGCAACTCCAACATCTACACATACTGAAATTGCACTTCATTGTTTGAAGTCAAATATTAATGTTCTAATTGAAAAACCAATAGCAATTAATTATGAAGAAGCTAAAGAGATTAATAACGCTGCTAGAAAACATAAAAAAATTGCAATGGTAGGAACGAACCTGAGATTTAGACCCGATGCTATGTTAATGAAAAGCATAATAAACAGCGGAGAACTAGGAGAACTTTTTTATATAAAATGCAGTTGGTTAAGAAAAAAAAGCAGTGCACAAAAATGGTTTATAAATAAAAAGCATTCAGGTGGCGGAGTTGTTATTGACCTTGGGATTGTACTACTCGATTTAGCTTTGTGGATGTTTGATAACGATAAAATTGAATCTGTCTCAGTTCAAACATTTAATCATACTTTGAAGGATATTGAAGAATCAGCAATTGGATTTATTCGATTTGAAAATGAGCAAGTAATAACTTTTGAAGTAAGCTGGGAACTATATTCAGAAACTGATAGCTTTAGTATGGTTGTTCATGGTACAAAGGGGACAGCACATTTAAATCCGCTTAGAGTTTATAAAAGAATTGAATCAACACATATTGATTATACTCCATCAAAAACAAATATATCGAATCTGTTTAGAAAGTCTTATGAAAATGAGTTGAAACATTTTATTGCAACTGTCCGAGAAAATATTCAGCCGATATCATCAAGTGAAGAGTCATTGATTAGAATGAAAATGCTTGAAGCAATTTATAAATCAGCAAAAACAGGAAAAGAAATAAAAATATAATTATGGCAAAGATACTTTTAGTAGACGACGAAAAGGATATTATCGAATTTCTTCAATATAATCTCGAAGCCGAAGGCTTTGAAGTAATTTCAGCTTGTAATGGAATTGAAGCACTTTCAAAACTTTCTGAGAATCCTGATTTAATTGTTCTGGATATTATGATGCCAAAGCTCGATGGTTACGAAACTTGCAAGAGAATTAGAAGCAGCAAAAATCATAAACACACTCCTATTATATTTTTGACAGCTAAATCTTCTGAAATCGACGAAATACACGGTTTAAACATTGGAGCTGATGATTATATTCAAAAACCTATTTCTCCTAAGAAATTAATTGCAAGAATAAAATCGAATCTTAGAAAAACGGAAATCAGTGAAAAAGATAAGATTGGTGAAAATGAGATAAATATTGGTCCACTGAAAATTAACAAGGATGAATATACTGTATTTGTTGATAATAAAAAAGTTGTGCTACCAAGAAAAGAATTTGAATTGCTTGCTTATCTTGCTTCAAATCCAGGAAAAGTATTTGACAGAGAAAAAATTTTATCAGATATATGGGGCAACGATATAATTGTAGTTGAAAGAACAATTGATGTTCATATTAGAAAAATAAGAGAGAAATTGGGTAAACATGCAGATTTAATAGAAACAATTAAAGGAGTTGGTTATAGATTCAAGAATATATAAAAAAATTAGTCATTTTATATTTCGTTCAACTGATTATTTAATCCCTTTAATAATTTTTTATTTCTTGTTTTTATTAATTCTTTTTATTTCCAACCTTAATATTTCACAAATTGTTTTCATCTCTATTTTTACATTCTTATTTATATTTATTTTGATATTATACTTGGCAAAAAAAAGAGAATTAGAAATTGATATTATAACCAGAACAATTAATTATATAAGAAAAAATAAATATTCATCTTCAGAAGAAATTCATTTACCAAAAAATTTAGCAGACCTTGAAGATGAAATTCGTAAGATGTTTTTAAAAGTTAAGAATGATATAAATCATTTAAAAAAATTAGAACGCACAAGAACAGAATTTTTGGGTAATGTTTCTCATGAATTAAGAACTCCAATTTTTGCAATACAGGGATATATTGAAACTTTACTTGACGGTGCTATTGATGATAAAAAAGTTAATAGAACATTTTTACAAAAGGCTAATCAACACGTTATTAATCTTAATAATTTGTTGAATGATTTAATTGATATTTCTATGATTGAATCAAAACAAATGAAAATGAGTTTGAGGTATTTTCAAGTTGCTCCATTCCTTGAAAACATAATAAATGAAATGAAACCTTATGCTGAAAAGAAAAATCTTGATTTAGTATTATTGCCAATAAATAAAAGTCTTGAAATTTTTGGTGATAAAGAAAGATTAAAACAGGTAATGAATAATTTAATTACTAATGCAATAAAATATACTGAAACCGGCAAAATTGAAGTTGGAGTTGATGAATACGAGAAGGATGCAAGAATATTTGTTAGGGATACGGGAATTGGAATTGACGAGAAAGATTTAAATCGAATTTTTGAAAGATTTTACAGAGTTGATAAAAATCGTTCAAGAGATATGGGAGGAACAGGACTTGGCTTGGCTATAGTAAAGCACATTGTGGAAGCTCATAATTCAAAAGTGGAAGTAAAGAGTAAATTAGGCAAAGGAAGTGAATTCTCTTTTGTGCTTAAGAAGTTAGTTTAGAATTCAAGTGAAATCCCGATTGATGGCAATATACCAATTGACGTTGTTTCGTCGATAGTTTTTGTTTTTTGGTCCCATCTAATGCCGCTTAAATTTCTTCTGTTATATATATTCTGAATATCAATATAAGTAATTAGTGTCCAACTATTAATTAACCATCTTTTGTCTACTCTCACATCGAGAGAATGAAAAGATTTTAATCTTCTTGAATTATATTGATTAACATTCTGCAGACCATTATCATCAAATGGTGTATATGGCCTTCCTGAAGCATATCGGAATTTCATACTTAATTCCCAGAACATATTAAATCTATATCCGCCAGCAATATTGAAAATCCAATTCTGATCATAACTGCTGCTTCTTTTAATTCTATCTAATGCAATGAAGTCCGATTTCGAATAAGTTAAACTTAAAATCCCATATAAAGGTATGTCGGAAATTTTTTTCTGAATTGATAATTCTAATCCTTTTACATTCCCTTCACCAGCACTAATTAAAGGGTCAAGTCCAAAAGAGGAAAAATTATCATCACTCCCTGAAAAACCCGCACCTGTATTTGCTAAAACAAGATATTGTCTGATTAAACTTGCTGGATAGTTTGAATAATTTTTAAGAAAAGTTTCGATTTTTAATTCTGCATCATTCCTAAATAAATAATTAATACCAAATACATACTGATTGGTTTTAATCGCAGTTAAATTTTTATTTTGATTGTTTGATATCAGCCAGATATAAGATGGTAATTGTCTATAAATTCCTGCACTAAAATTAAAGCTGAACATTTCATTTAATGAATATGATGCTGAAAATCTCGGACTAATATAATTTTTTTTGTTAATGCCATTGAAATAGTCATATCTTAAACCAAGATTGGTTAGGATTTTTGGAGTTAATAAAAAATTAAAATTGATGTATGAACCATTCTTTAGAAAATTATTTTTTTCATTAAGAGATAATGAAGGCAATATTTCACCAAAAGTAGTTTTGAATGATGGGAAATATATGTCACTATTAAATTCTATTAATTTGATTGCAGCACCAAAATTCATTTCAATTTTTTTTGAAAATTTATGAACAACATCAAGCTGAAAATTATTTTCTTCTTCTCTGGAAATATTTTTAAATAGAGGTTGTAGTAATGAATCTTTCTGGACGTAATCAAAGTCAGTAAAATTTCTATAATACTTCAAATTCATATAACCATTGCTGAAAACTCTACGATATGATAATCCTGCAATATATTGATTTTGATTACTCCCTAATATTCTCGAATTATTTATTATTTTTTCTTTGTCATCGTTGAAAAATTTTACTTTATCAAATGCTCCTATGAATAAGAAGTTGATTGTGTTAATATTATCAATTTTATAATCCACTTTTGTTAATAAATCATAATATTCGGGTACGAAAGAAAATCCAGCAGCTTTGAAAATAAAATCTAAATAACTTCTTCTTGCAGAAACAATAAAAGATGAATTTTTATTTATTGGTCCTTCAATGTTTAATCCAAACATAGATGCTGAAATAGTTGCTTTTCCTTTTATTCTGCTGTCATTTCCTTCGCGTAAATTTATGTTAAGGGTAGATGATATTTTATCTCCATACATTACTGAAAATCCACCAGTAGAAAAATTTACTTCATTGACGAAATCAAGATTGATGTAACTTATAGGTCCTCCTGTAGAACCCTGAGTCCCAAAATGATTGATATTAGGAATTTCAAAACCATTAACAACATAAAGATTTTCAGATGGGGCTCCTCCACGAACTATTAAATCGTTTCGTCCTGCATCTGCTTGAGAAATTCCTGGTAATACAGATAAAGCTCTGATAACATCTTCAAAACCTCCAGGACTTCTTCTCAATTCTTCATTAGATAGTTTTCGCAGGCTTACAGGTTCAATTATATTTTTGTCAAAATAATTTGCCTGAACAATTATATTATCAAGTTCTATCGTTTCAGGAGCAAGTTCAAAATTAACTTGAGTTGTTGAATTGGGTTTAACTATAATATCAGTTTTAATAACAGATTTGTAACCTATTATTGATGCCTTAATTCTATATATATTCGGAGGTACATTTTTGATTGTGAATTTTCCTTCTAAATCGGTAGAAGCTCCAATATTAGTCTCTAAAATTATTACATTTGCTAAAGGTAATGGTAATTGTGTATTAGCTTCTACTACATATCCTTTAATTTCACCATAATTCTGTGATGAAATTTTTGTAGAAATTAACAGTCCACAAGTAATTAATAAAATAATATTTCTCATATTGATTTTTTCAGTTTGTTTGATTATAAAAACTAAAATCTCAATGAAAAAGTTTCGTAAATAATAAAAGTATCATTCAAAGTGGTTTTTACGGTAGCAATACAAAGACTTTCGTTTGAAGTTAATGATGATGATTTTTACTTACTAAAAATTTTTTTTAAAATCTTTTTTACTTTTTCATGCATTTGTTTTGCCCACTGATATTCTGTTCCAAGTATTCCCAGACCTGCAGGAATAATCAAATAAGCAGGACCTGGCACAATAATCATGATGATACCAATTATTAATAATATACCTCCAACGATACTGATTATTATCTTTTTAATTTTTCTTTTCCTCATAGTATAAATTTTCATAATGGGGAAAAATTAAATTAATAATTTGGATTTATACCAAGATTGAAAAACATAAATGACCATAAATCTGTATAGAGTTCAATTGATTTTGATGTGCTTGTACCTGCACCGTGTCCCACTTTAGTTTCAATGCGAATTAATGTTGGATTTTTACCAGTATTTTTTTCTTGAAGAGTTGCAATATACTTAAATGAATGAGCAGGGAATACACGGTCATCGTGATCAGCAGTTGTAACAAGTGTAGCAGGATATTCAGAATTTTTAATGTTGTGAAGTGGAGAATATTTTAATAGATATTCGAATTGTTCTGGATTATCACTTGAACCATATTCTGAAACCCAGGCCCAACCTATGGTGAATTTATGAAAACGCAGCATATCCATTACACCAACCATTGGAAAAGCAACTTTGAATAATTCAGGCTTTTGATTAATTACTGCTCCAATTAATAAACCTCCATTCGAAGCTCCTTGAATAGCAAGTTTATCAGGTAAAGTATATTTATTCTTAATTAACCATTCTGCTGCTGCAATAAAATCATCGAATACATTTTGCTTATTGTTTAACATCCCAGCTTTGTGCCATTCTTCACCATATTCATTTCCACCGCGTAAACATGCTAAAGCAAATACAAAATTATTTTCTAAAAGTGGAATTCTTGGAATTGAAAAAGTTGGTTGCTGCGAAATATTAAAACCTCCATAAGCATAAAGTAATGTGGGATTATTTCCATTTAATTGTAATCCTTTTCTGTGAACAATGAATAGCGGGATTTTTGTACCATCTTTGCTTTTATAAAATATTTGCTTCGTCTCATAGTCCTCCATATTAAATTTTATGTTAGACTTTTTAAATAAAGTTGATTTATTGTTTTTAACATCGTATCTGTAAATTGTTGGAGGATATGTGAAAGATGTAAATGTATAGAAAGTTTCTGTATCTTTATTTTTCCCTGAAAAGCCGAAGACGGTTCCTAATGTGGGCAATTTAACATCGTAAAGATAATTACCGCTTTCAGTGTAAACTGAAACTTTACTGCTTGCATCCTGTAAGTATGTAACAATTAATTTCCCTCCAATCCGAGAAACATTTTGAATAACATTTTTTGATTCAGGGATTATAGTTTTCCAGTTTTCTTTAGAAGGATTTTTAAGGTCAATTAAAATCAGTTTATTATTTGGAGCTTGATAATTTGTAAGTACTAAAAATTTGTCATCAATATTGTCGATAAAATTATATTCAGCTTCGAAGTTGTCAATTAATTTTATTATTGAAGAATTAGCAGAAAGATTTTTATACCATAATAAATTGTAAGATGACGACCCTTCTGAAACAGAAATTATTAAATATTTTTCATCATCAGTAACATTTACACCAAATAGTCTTTTGGGATTTTCTTTGTCTTCAATAATTAATTCATCCTGAGTCTGAGGAGTGCCAACCTTATGATAAAAGATTTTCTGAAATTGATTGGATTGTTTTAATTCTTCACCAGATTTTGGTTCATCATATTTAGCATAAAAGAAACCGTCTTTATACCATGCATTACCTGAGAATTTTGACCATAAAATTTTATCCTCAAATAATTTTTTTGTAGAGACCTCCATTATATAAAACTCGCGCCAATCAGAACCTCCTCTTGATATTCCATAACTTAAATATTTATTGTCATTAGAAAAAAAGATTCCTGCTAGTGAAACAGAACCATCCTGTGAAAGTTTGTTTGGGTCAATTAAAACTTCGGGTTCTCCATTAATTCCTTTTTGTATGTAATAAACATTTTGTTCTTGCAATCCATCATTTTTTGAATACACATAATAGTCCCCAACTTTAAAGGGAGTACTGTATCTTTCATAGTTCCATAATTCTGTTAATCGTTTTTTAATTTTATTTCTGTATGGAATATTTGATAAGTAATTGTTTGTTAATTTGTTTTGAGCTTCAATCCATTGTTTTGTCTCTTCAGAATTTAAATCTTCAAGCCAGCGATAAGGGTCTGCAATTTTTACTCCATGATATTCATCTATATGATTTATTTTTTTTGTTACGGGGTATTGTAAGTTTTGTGCTTTCAGATAAAGTGAAAAATAAACACAAAATATTATCAGTAAAGCTCTTTTCATATTATTTCTCCAAAGTTTTATATACAGGAGATTATTTAACTACAAGATAGAATTCGTTCAGAAAAAATCCAAACTTTAATTTTACTTAAATTGAGTTATGATGTCTGTAAATATCATTTTTTAAAAAAATATTTTACTATTTGAGAAAGTTAGGTATTTCTAAAAATTATCAATAATAATTAAGAAATAAAATTTAATAGCATAATTTTCTTAAATGATTTTTTGTAACATGCTAAAATTAAGAAATCATTCTGTGTGTAATTAAGTTTTTATTTATTTTGCTTTATGATATTCTCTCTCTATTTTTCGTTCATAAGAAAAATAAGTTAAGTCATTAATTACAAATAATATGTGTTGATGACTTAAAAATTCAATAAAAAATTTTGAGGAATTTATGAAGTCAAAAGAATTCAATCCATTCGAAATGGCACAAGCACAATTTGACAAAGTAGCAGACATGTTAAATTTAGATGAAGCTACTCGTCAGTTATTAAGATATCCTTTAAGGGAATATCATTTTAGCATACCTGTTAAAATGGATGATGGAACAACAAAAATATTTAGAGGATTTAGAGTTCAGCACAATGATGCAAGGGGACCATCAAAAGGTGGTATTCGATTCCATCCTCATGAAACAATTGATACAGTAAGAGCACTTGCAATGTGGATGACTTGGAAATGTGCTGTTGTAAACATTCCGCTTGGTGGTGGAAAAGGTGGAGTTATATGCGATCCACATCATTTGAGTATGAAAGAACAAGAACAGATTTGCAGAGGCTGGGTTCGTCAAATGGCTAAAAATGTTGGACCTGTTAACGATGTCCCAGCTCCTGATGTAATGACCAACGCTCAGCACATGCTCTGGATGCTTGATGAATATGAAACTATCTACGGCGGTAAATATCCTGGATTTATTACTGGCAAACCTGTAGGCATGGGAGGTTCATTAGGTAGAACAGAGGCCACTGGTTATGGTGTTATTTTCACTTTAAGAGAAGCACTAAAAGAAATGGGTATTAAAATTGAAGATACAACTATGTCAGTTCAAGGCTTTGGCAATGTTGCTCAGTATGCAATAGAACTTTATCAACAATTAGGCGGTAAAGTAATTGCAGTCGCAAGCTGGGATGAACAAGACCAATGTGCTTATACTTTTAGAAAGATGAGTGGAATTGATAAAGATGAGCTGTTAAAAATTACTGATAGATTTGGTGGAATAGATAAAAATAAAGCTAAAGAAATTGGTTATGAGGTTTTAAGTGGGGAGGAATGGATTGAACAAGAAGTTGATATTTTATTGCCAGCTGCTCTTGAAAACCAGATTCACGCAGATAATGTCACTAAAATTAGCAAGAAGGTTAAAATAATCGTTGAAGGTGCAAATGGACCTACAACACCAGATGCAGACAAAGTAATTCAGGAAAGAGGAATTTTCTTAATACCTGATTTTTTAGCTAATGCAGGTGGTGTAACATGCAGTTATTTTGAACAGGTTCAGTCAAATATGAACTATTATTGGGAAAGAGATGAAGTACTAGGTAAACTTGATGTAAAAATGACATCAGCTTATTTGGCTGTTAGTGAACTCGCAAAAAAGAAAAATCTCTACATGCGTGATGCAGCCTATATTATTTCTGTTAGCCGTGTGGCTCAAGCTTGTAAAGATAGAGGCTGGGTATAATTTAATATTTATTTTAAGTTTAGCCAAGGATTGAATTTTTTCAATTCTTGGCTTTATTTTATTCTCAAGAAATTATTTCAAAAATTCTGATGAATGAAAATATTATTGAACAATTTGATAGAAGATTATTAGAACCTCAAAAAACTCACTTCTTTATTGGGGAAGGTTCATTTGGAGGGAAAGCCGGTGGATTAATTTTTATTGAAGAAATTATTCGTAAAGAAATTAATATTTCTAAATTCCCTGATATTGTCATTTCAGTTCCGAGAATGATTGTTTTGCGCACAAAAGTTTTTGAACTGTTTATGTCCCGCAATAATTTATATGATTATGCATTAAATGAAAAATCAGATGTAAGAATATTGGACCGTTTT
>JARYLX010000389.1 GCA_029907415.1 Melioribacter sp. | reverse complement strand
GCATAAAGTTCCTTTTTATGAAAATCCACGAATAGTTAAAGGTTTGAAAAGATTTTTAATTTTAGTTCTTATCGGATATTTATTACGATATCCCACTTACACATTTTTTAATTTTAGTTTTGTTACAAAAGCCCAATGGTTAACATTTTTTACTGTTGACGCATTGCATCTCATAGGATTTGGTTTATTATTTATAATAATTCTTTCATGCATAGCCGAAAAATTTAAAGCAAATGATTATTTGGTTTTTTCATTAGCTGCGTTTTTCTTTTTTGCAATGTTCAATATTACAGAACAAATTAACTGGTTGAATTATTTGCCCATTCCTTTTGCTGCTTATTTATTTCATAAGACTGGTTCTTTATTTCCATTATTCCCATGGGCAGGTTATGTTATAAGTGGAGCTGTACTCGGCAGTTATCTTGCTCATAATCCGGATATATTTACTACTAAAAAGTTTAGCAGAAATTTGTTCTTAGCAGGATTTGGATTTTTGGTTATTTCATGGATAATCGAATTTATAGAAGTAATATTTTTTAATAATCAATCATTGGTAACGGACAATTTCTATGTAATAACATTAAGATTGGGCTGGGTATTGATATTAAACAGTTTAATGTCTTATCTCGCATTAAAATTGAAAAATATACCTGATTTAGTAAAATGGGTAGGTAGACATACTCTAATTGTTTATGCAGTTCATGTTGTAATTTTATATGGTAGTGCATGGGTACCAGGATTAAACTTAATATTTGCTAAAAGAATGAGTCTCGCAATGTCTATATTGGCAGCAATATTAATGATTGGGTTAATGATTTTAATGGTTGTTGGTATTGAAAAGTTTAAGAGTTACAGAAAAAATAAATTTGTTTTAGAAACTTAGGATAAGCAAAAAATTGAAAAAGCGTTCGGAAAATTTAAATCCTTTAGTTACAGACGAAGATAAGAAGATTGAACAATCTTTACGTCCAAAAACTTTTGAAGAATTTACAGGACAAACAAAAATTGTTGATAATTTAAAAGTCTTTATCGGAGCTGCAAAAAAAAGAAATGAGAGTCTTGACCATGTTTTATTAACCGGTCCCCCAGGATTAGGCAAAACGACACTTGCTCATATAATTGCAAATGAGCTTGGAGTAAAAATTAAAGTTACATCTGGACCTGTTCTTGAAAAACCAGGCGACCTTGCTGGAATACTAACTAATTTGGAAGAAAAATCTGTACTGTTTATTGATGAAATTCACAGACTAAGTCCAGTTGTTGAAGAATATTTATATTCAGCTATGGAAGATTTTAAACTTGATATAATGATTGATAGCGGACCAAATGCAAGAACTGTTCAAATTAAACTTCCTAAATATACATTGATTGGAGCTACTACAAGAGCAGGATTATTAACCGCACCATTAAGAGATAGATTTGGCATTAAAGCTCGACTTGATTATTATGAGAGTGACTTAATAAAAAAAATTATACATCGTTCTGCCAACCTGTTGAATATCAAAATTGATGATGAAGCTGCTCAAGAAATTTCAAAACGTTCAAGAGGAACTCCAAGAATTGCAAATAGATTATTAAGAAGAACAAGAGATTTTGCTGATTATGAAGATAAAAATGTAATTGATATTGAAGTAGCCAAAAAAGCTCTCAATGCTCTTGAAGTTGATGAATATGGACTCGATGAAATGGATAAAGAAATAATTCTTACAATAATTGAAAAATTTAACGGTGGACCCGTAGGATTAAATACAATCTCGGTTGCAGTCAATGAAGATGCTGGCACGATTGAAGAAGTCTATGAACCTTTTTTAATACAGCAAGGATTTATTCAAAGAACACCTCGTGGAAGAGAAGCAACAGAATTAGCTTATCTTAGATTTAACAAAAAGAGAAAAAAATTTAATGGTCAATCAGACTTATTTGAAAAGTAAATTTTATGATACAAATTAATAACATAAAAATCGCCAACCATCTTCCTTTAATCTTGATAGCAGGTCCATGTGTAATTGAAAATGAATACATTACACTTCATACTGCAGATAAGATTAAAAAAATTACAGAAGAATTAAATATTCCCTACATCTTTAAATCAAGTTACAAAAAAGCAAATCGAACAAGCATAAAATCTTTTACAGGTTTGGAATTTGAGCAGGCTCTAAAAATATTAGAAAAAGTTAGGGAAGAATTTTCTTTAACAATTTTAACTGATGTTCACTCAGAAAATGAA
>JARYLX010000388.1 GCA_029907415.1 Melioribacter sp. | reverse complement strand
AACCAGGATAAATTGATGGTTATAAAATCAGTTGTTAATAAAAATATCTTTTCAACTTTTTTACTCAATGGTTCCTCATAATAAATTTTAAATCTGCTGCATTACTTTTTCTGATATATAATCTCCAATAGATAAAGAGGCAGTAGCCGCAGGTGATGGTGCATTACAAACATGAATTGCTCTTTTGTCTTCAACAATATAAAAATCATCAAGCAAACCGCCATCTTTACTGCAAGCCTGCGCACGAACTCCTGCACCACCAGCAATTAAATCTTCTTCTTGAATTTCAGGAATTAATTTTTGTAAAGCATTAACAAAAGCTTTTTTGCTAAAAGAACGATAATATTCATAAAGACCAATCTTCCAATTCTTTCGAACAATTTTATAAAAACCTTTCCAAGTAAAAGTATCAATAGCATCTCTAAGATTAAAACTTGTTTTGGAATAACCTTCTCGTTTCAGTGCTAATACTGCATTTGGACCAGCTTCTACATCATCGTTAATCATTCTGGTAAAATGAACTCCGAGGAAAGGAAATTCAGGATTTGGCACTGGATATATTAATGAATTAACAAGATATGTTTTTTCGTTTTTTAATTTATAATATTCACCACGGAATGGAATTATTCTAAGTGGAAGATCAGGATGTGTCATTTTAGCAATTCTATCTGATTGCAATCCTGCACATGTAACAACAACTTTTGAATTAAATGATTCGTTGTCGGTAATTACTTCACAAAAATCTGTATTTATTTTAATATCAATTACAGTATGATTGAATTTTATTTCACAATTATGTTTTAATATTAATTCAAGATACTTTTTAGATACTTCAAAATAATCAACTATCCCTGTTTGGGGAACAAAAATTCCTGCGATTCCATTTACATACGGTTCAATTTCTTTCATCTGGTTAAGATTTAGTTTTTTTAAGCCATCAAGACCATTTTGAAGACCTCTTTCATAAATATTATTTAGAATTGGAATTTCCTCTTCTAAAGTAGCAACAATAATTTTTCCAGTTATTTTATAATTAACCTCATTTCTGTTACAAAAATCAATAAGCATTTTATAACCGCGAATGCAGTTAAGGGCTTTCAGACTTCCCGGTTTATAATAAATTCCCGAATGAATTACTCCGCTGTTATTCCCAGTTTGATGTTGACAAATATCATTTTCCTTTTCAAGAATGAGCAATTTAAGATTTGGATTTTTTTCCAAAATTTTAAGGGAGGTCGCTAAACCAATAATTCCAGCACCGACTATAATTATGTCAAACATAGAAATTTCTACTTTATTAAAATATTTTGATAAACACGGTAATATTTATCTGCCATATCTTTCAAAGAAAATCTATTTTTCATATTAGCATTATATTTTTGATACTGTGATTTGTTATTTTTTATTTTAATTAACTTAGAAATATATTCTTCAATATTATCAAGCTGATAAAGTTGATCATAATTATCATTAACAATTTCTCTATTGCCACCAACATCCGAAGCTAAGATAGGAATTTCTGCAAATATTGCTTCAATTAAACTAATTGATAAGCCTTCATAGCAAGAAGGCAAAGTAAAAACATCAAAAGCTTTTATATATTTATAAGAATTTTTAATTCCACCAACAAGAAAAAAATCGTTCTCAATTCCTAATTTTTTAATCATTTTCTGGTATAAATTAAAATTAGGTCCATCACCAATTATGATTACTTTTGATTCGGGGATTGCTTTTTTAATTTTGATATAATTAAGAATAAGGAATTCATAATTTTTGGGATATGAAAGCCGGCCTGCTGAGCCAATTAAAAAAAAATTAGATAAATCAAAATTACATTTTGTTGAAAAAAATTTTATAGCATCTTCTCGAGCTAAAAAAGACAATTCACTTTCACATAAACCGTTATAAACAATTTCTCCAGCATCAACTAATTTATATTTTTTAGCTTCATTATAATTTAACTGACTTACAAAAATAGATTTGTCAATTAATCTTATTAGCAATTTAAAATAAAATTTGCTCAACAACTTAAGGATTGGATTAGATTTATAATTTTTGTCAAGTAAAGAGAGTCCATGAAATGTAAAAATTATTTTAGGTCTCTTTTTTAATAAGTGTGCTGAAAGAGTGCCTAATAGAGTGTTTGTGCTGTTTAGATGTATTATATCAAAATCATTTTTTTTTAATAGCTTGTACAAATCAAAAATGAAATATAAAGCATTGAATATACTGATGT
>JARYLX010000387.1 GCA_029907415.1 Melioribacter sp. | reverse complement strand
TGTATTAGGAATGATGATAATGGCAGGGTCAAACGATTTAATAATGATTTTTCTTGGATTAGAATTAATGTCAATTTGTTTTTATATACTCGCGGGAATTAACAGAAAAAAATTAACTGCAAACGAAGCTTCAATGAAATATTTTTTACTCGGTGCATTTGCTACTGGATTTATTGTTTATGGAATTGCATTAATTTATGGTGCTGCTGGTTCTACCAACATTTCAATTTTAATTTCGAATTTTTCTAATCTATTAACTAATATAATTTTTGTTACAGGATTTATTTTGTTCCTTATCGGTTTCAGTTTTAAGATTGCCGCTGTCCCATTTCACATGTGGGTGCCTGATGTTTATCAGGGTTCAGCTACAACTGTTACAGGCTTGATGTCAACAACAGGGAAAACAGCTGCCTTCAGCGTTTTAATTATAGCATTAACAGCAATCTTTACTCTAAATTCTCCAAATAATTTCAGAAATTATTTTGCTGTTATATCAACTCTTTCTATGTTGTTTGGCAGTATAGTTGCAATATCTCAAAATAATCTAAAAAGAATGCTCGCTTATTCTTCAATTGCTCATGCAGGTTATATGACAATTGGTTTAGCTGCAGGAAATATTAATAGTATAGCTGGAATTATTTTTTATCTTGCTGCATATACTTTTATTAATATTGGGGCTTTCAGTATCATATCAATTGTAGAAGGAGAAAATGACTCTCATATAGATATTGATTCATTCTCGGGGTTGAATTCAAAAAGTCCTGTTCTTGCTGCATTAATGTCTTTATTTATGTTTGCACTTGCAGGTATACCGCCTCTGGCTGGATTTTTCGGTAAGTATTATGTATTTATAGGTGCAATTGAAAGTGGATTAACATGGCTTGCTATTGTTGGGGTTCTATCGAGTGTTATAAGTGTATATTTTTACTTGCGGGTTGTTGTATATATGTACTTCAAAGAACCAGTTCAAAAATTTCAGTTAGAAATTTCGCCGTTGGCTTTAACTTCAGTAATTATCAGTAGTGCATTGGTCTTAATTTTTGGAGTTATGCCAGATATTCTAATGAACATTATTACATCAGTAATTAATTTATAATTTGATTATAAGAAATTATTTTTCTTACTTTTATTTTGATTGAGTTATTTTGTCAAGAAAATCTACCTCTATCTTACTTGATGACTCTTGCTATATATTAAATTAGATATTTTAAGTGGTTTATGAATTTTATGAAATTAAAAATCCAATTACTCAAAAAAATAAATAAAAGATTTGGAATAGTGTTGATTGAAAAGAATAATTAACGGATTTAAGTTAAGATTTGTATTTCTAAATCCAACTTTAACGAATAACTTCATATAATCTATTGCGAAGAAGAAATAATTCTCTTTGAAAAAGTAATTTCATTAAAAACAAAGTGAAGATTTTCCAATTACACAAAACATTATGGAGAATTTTAATTTAGTATTTTTTTTATTAAATACTTTAGAATTACAAAAAGAAATAATGTATTATTGTGTACAATAAATAAGAATTAAAATAAAATCTTATTTCAATATGATTCCATTATACACTACACAACAGGTTCGTGATGCTGATAATTATGCAATCAATACACTTGGAATACCGAGTATTGTATTAATGGAAAATGCTGCAAGAAGCATTTATTCAGCAGTAATTGATTATGCCCAAGAATTCATTAAAAGTAAAACCGTTGGTTTGATTTGCGGGAAAGGGAATAATGGCGGTGATGGTTTTGCTGCTGCACGTCACTTTGTTAATAATGGTTTTAAAGTTTTTGTGATTTCACTTGGGGCAGAGGAAGAATTAAAAGGAGATGCACTAATTAATTTTAGAATTATTAAAAATCTTTTAAATGAATACCCTGAATCGAAATTAATTGTTTATCAAAACATTAAAGATTTATCGTCACTTGATGATTGTGAAATAATAATTGATGCTATGCTTGGGACTGGAAGTAGAGGAGTATTATCAGAACCATACAAAGAAATAGTGGAATATGTGAACAAACTAAACGCTTTCCATGTCGCTGTAGATTTACCAACGGGATTAGATTTAGAAACTGCATCTGGAGAAACAATTTTTAATGCTGATTTAACAATTACACTTTCGGAATTTAAAACTGGATTATTTTATGGCAAAGGATATATCAATTGTGGAAATATAGTAAAAGGTTCTATCGGAATTGGAGAAGAATATTACGAAAAATTAATTGTGAATGAT
>JARYLX010000386.1 GCA_029907415.1 Melioribacter sp. | reverse complement strand
CCATGTTCAACTACTCCAACAAGTAAATTTCTCATTAATTCTGATGTCCTCTGGTTTATAACATTTCTAATTTTTACCGGCTTTATTTCTTCAATTACACTATTCTTATTATCTGTAATTGTTTTCACAAGAAATGGTTTCATAAGCACACCGCCATTTATCAAAGCGCTGTAAGCTGTAATCATTTGCAGTGGTGTTACAGAAAGTTCATATCCAAAAGACATAAATGCTTTTGTGTATGGAGTAAAATTAACCGGCTTTTTTAAAGTCCCATCTGCTTCTCCCGGTAATTCAATCGAAGTGTAATTGCTAAATCCATAATCTCTCAAATACTTATAAAAAATTTCATCAGAAATTCTCGCCGATAACTTAGACATTCCAATATTGCTCGATTGTTCAAGAATTTGTCTTACAGTTAAACTGTTAAAAGGATGAGAATCGGTTATTCTGACATTTCTAAAAATATACTTACCATTTTCTGTATTAATTACTTCATTTTCATTTGTAAGATTTAAGTCAAATAAAATTGAGAGAACGAGTGATTTTATAGTTGAACCGGGTTCATAAGTATCTGTAATAGCACGATTTCTTAAAACTTCTATTGAAAAATCATTGTAATTATTCGGGTCATAATCAGGAATATTCGATAAAGCTAAAATTTCTCCTGTATTAGGATTCATGATTATACCTACTGCAGACTCTCCTTCATATTTTTGAAGTCCCTTTTCCAATTCTTCTTCAAGTATATTTTGATAAATTTTATTTATTGTTAGAATAAGATCCTTCCCTGGTTTTGGTGGTTTAGAATTTTTTTCATCTAAAGAAATTATTCTTCCCAGAACATCTTTTTGAAATACAAAGTACCCGTCAATTCCTCTAAGAGTTGTATCAAAGAATTTCTCTATTCCTGCAACACCATTTAATTCTCTATCAACGTATCCCAGAATATGTGATGCTAATTTCCCATAGGGATAAACTCTTGAAAAATCTTCAATATAATAAAGTCCATCTACTACAAGTTTTTTAAGAATCAGAGCTTTATCCATTGGAACCTTTTTTTCAAGACAAACATTTCGTACACCACTTTCGATAATTTCTCTATAATACTTGTGACTTTTTCCAAAAACTTTGGAAAACACTTTTGCAATAGTATCAACTCTTTTTTCATTCATCATTCTTGTATCTACATAAAAAGAAATATTATCACGAGTAAAGCAGAGTATTTCACCATTTCTATCTTTAATAATTCCTCTTTCAGCTTTTGCAATTTGAGGTTTGTTTTGTTGTGCCTGCGCTTTTAGCAAATAAAACTCATTATTAATCACCTGAATTGAATACAATTTCACAATCAGTGCAACAAAAAACATAAACGATAAGCCAAGAATTATCAGTGCACGATAGTTAATCATATTTTTCTTTTACTAATTTTTCTATTCTTTTTATTTGTTCTTTTGATACTCTGATAGTCTCTAAATTTTCTATTGGCAATATTAGACCAAGTGAATCTCTTGCTATTGATACTATTCTATCTTCTGCTATTAACTTTTGTCTCTCTACAACTTTCATTTCAATTCTATTTAGCTTTTCATTAAGCTGTTCAATTTTATTTATCTTTTCTTTTTTCATATTCTTTATTTCAGATACAGTAGCAACATGAATAAAGAGTAAACATGCAGTTATAAATACAATTATTATAAAATTTTTTAATGAACCTATTTTCATATTAAATTCTTTCTGCAGCTCTCAGTTTTGCACTTCTTGCTCTTTTATTTTTTTTAATTTCATCTTCAGAAGGAATAATTGGTTTTGAATTGACTAATCTCAAACGCTGCTCTTTGCCACAAATACAAACTGGGGTTCCTGCTGGACACACACACTTTAGAGTTTCATACTTAAATTTTTCTTTTACAATTCTATCTTCCAATGAATGATAAGTTAATACCACTATCCTTCCATTTTTATTAAGCAGATTTATCGATTTATCTAAAAATAATTTTAATTCATCCAGTTCGTTATTCACATAAATTCGCAATGCCTGAAAAACCCTCGACAATGATTTAAGCAAATAATTTGGCGGAACAATTTTTTCAATAATCTCTTTTAGTTGAAAAGTTGTTTCGAATTTTCTTTTTGTTCTTGCTTCAACAATTCTCTTAGCTATAAGTCTCGATTTTTTTTCTTCCCCAAATTTGAACAGGATTTCAGCAATTTCTTTCTCGGATAAATTATTTAAAACATCAGCAGCAGTAATTCCT
>JARYLX010000385.1 GCA_029907415.1 Melioribacter sp. | reverse complement strand
ATTGAGTTTAACGAAAGAAAAACAGGTTAAAATTATTGATATTGATATTAAAAATGATATTTATCCTACACTTAGCGATATATTTATGCAGAAACCATTTGCCATTGGGAAAGTTGCAAATCTTACCGACAAGATAATAGAAGTTAGACCTTCTTGTTTAATAAAAAATGTTAATGAAGATATAATTTATTCTCCTAATGTAAAAATTCCACCATATGATACAGTTGAAGTTCCTTATTATATCTTTATAAATAATTTCTCAATTACAAAAAGAGAAATATCACAAGCGGAATTTTTTGTGAGTGTTGATGATTTAGAACCAGATGATAAAATTCAAAAGCCAGTTTTAATAAATGATAAAAACAGTTGGGATGGAAATGTTTTTAATCTTATTTACTTTGTAAGAAGGGATTTTGAATTCTCAAGCAATTATTCTAAAAATCTTTTGCAATCTTATAAGAAGCAATTGGATTCACTTGTTCCTGAACTTTTAATATTCAATCAGATAAAAATTATTTTTGAAAATTTCATAAAAGGTATGAGTTATGTAGCCGACCCACGCGCAAGTGTAGAACATGTTCAATTTCCAAATGAGACTTTAAAATTAAAAGGAGGCGATTGTGATGATTTGAGTGTATGTTTTGCTTCGTTACTCGAAAGTATAGGGATTCAAACTGCTTTTGTTGACTACAAAAATACCGATGGAGTTAGTCATGTTAATTTATTAGTTAATACAAATCTTAATCCCTCCAATATAAATTTAATTACAAACAATGATGCAAAAGTTGTTATCAGAAAAAATAATGATGGAAAAGATGAAATCTGGATTCCTATAGAAACAACTTGCTTACAAGGTTTTGATAAAGCATGGAATATTGCCGCAGAAAAATTCTATAAAGAAGCAATCGAGGAATATGGCTTATCTAATGGCAAAGTAACAATTATTGACATTTATTAGGAGGTGAGTATGAAAAAGAGTTTTTTAATTATTATGTCATTAACATTATCAATATATGCACAATCTTTTGTCGTTGAAAAAATTGATGGAAATGTTCTAGCATTAATTGGATTTAACGAAGAATGGACTAAAGTAAAAGTTGGACAGATATTAAAGGGAACTGATTTAATTTCTACAGGAGAAAAATCACTAATTCAGTTAAATAACAATGGAAATAGATTTATTCTTCAAAGCAATTCGGCATTAAGCATTAATAACATAAAAAAAATTTCATTAAATGAATTATTATTAGCATTAGCAATGGAAGAAATTAGAAATGTTCCAAACTTTAAGGAGAACAATTCGAGAAGAAACACAGCAGTCTATGGTGAAAAAGTGTCAAATGTATCTCCTAATAAAAGCTTAGTAAGTGATTTAGGTATAAAAAAATTGAATGGGGCTAAACAGCTTGCAATTAATGGATACAGAGAATCAGCAATATTACTTGCAAAGGAAACTTATAGAAAATACCCCGAAACAAAATCAAGGATTGACGATAGATTATTTTTTGTTAATCTTATGATAGAACTTCAGTTATTTAATGAAGCTGCTACTGATTTATATGAATTAGAAAAAATGAAATTGACAAAAGAACAACATGAAAAAGTAGAACATTATTTTGAGATTATTAATGATAAGATATTAAAGAATAATTGAAATTATTTTCAAAAGGGTTATTTATAATTTTAATACAATTACTTAAAAAGCTTATTTAACAGAACTGTGGATATTTTTTAATAGCTTAAAAGAAACAAGTAAGCTCTCACACCTGTAGATTTGAGAAATTTTTCTCTTAGTAAAGCATCTTTTTTTGAAATAAATTCTTCAAGATAAATAAGTTCAAGGGGGCGGCGATTTTTAGTAGACTTAACAAGACCGTTGTTATGTTCAAATAATCTTCTCTGAAGATTTTCAGTAAAGCCGATATAACGTTTGTAATCTTTAAGACTTTTTAATACATAGACATAAAACATAGGAACGAAAAAATAAGATTTGAGGCGGCGGTCGGATTCGCCCGCCAAAAATGGCGGGTTGCAGACCCTCGCCTTAGACCAAAAGAGAGATTAAAAATAAGAGTTATATATTGAAGAAGAAGTTATTTGAATAATGAATTTAGAAATTCCCTGCCATGACCAGATTTGAGAAATTTTTCTCTTAGTAAAGCATCTTTTTTTGAAATAAATTCTTCAAAGTAAATAAGTTCAAGGGGGCGGCGATTTTTAGTAGACTTAACAAGACCGTTGTTATGTTCAAATAATCTTCTCTGAAG
>JARYLX010000384.1 GCA_029907415.1 Melioribacter sp. | reverse complement strand
ACTGTAACATTGGAAGTAAAAAGTATTTACGAAAAACCTGATTTTGTTACAATTACACATGGAGCAATGGCTGGCGCAGGTATGTATAGAACAAAAGAAAAATTTGAGTTAAAAGATACTCAGTTTGATGGAACATATTACATCAGAACCTATGAAAAAACATGGTTGACTCATTTACATCCGGGATTTATACATGCAGTAATTAATTTGTTACCTGATAAATCTGTTGCAGATACAGATTATCCTGTAGAAGAAAAAACTTGGGGTTTACCATACGCAATTAAATAATTAGGGCGGAATTTTATTTCCGCCTTTTAATAATTAATATGAAAAAAATGAGAAAAATATTTTTGTATTACATAATAATAATTTTTGTTATTTCCTGTGGTGAACCTTCGCCTACTGAATTAATTTTTAATGATAAGTCAGAAAATAATATTCAAATTGAACCAGCACTGAACGATAACGACGCAAATCTGAACTCTTCCGGTTATGACACTACAGGTGTATTTAATCCGTTTTTGAGTAAAAGTACAATTATAAACATAACGGGTGTCAGAAATACAAACTATGGAATTGTTCAGAATGAAGGATATTATTATGCAATATTTAATGATAAATCAAAACCAATAAAAGTTAAAAATGGCAAATTAATAGGTTATAAATCTAAGAACATTTCTTCTGTAAAATTTAATAATTACGAAGCTGTTCAAATTCCAAATGTAATTCGCTTTGTTGATAGAATGATGGTTAAAGATACAATCTTAGGAATCAAATACTTTATTAAACAAAGAATGATGCAGAATGGACAGATGCATGGCTTCCCATTTTATTCTAAGGTAAATGTAAAGGTTGTTGTCGATAAAAATTCATTTACTCAAATTGATGTATTAACTCCACCCGAAATTATTGGTAAAGTAAGTTTAGAAGGAAACAGATTAAGAAAAAATCTGAGTATTCTTTTGGAATGGAATAATAAATCAGAAGACAATGTTGAAATAATAATTGCAAGGCTTAGACCAAATTCCAATGATGCAGAACCATTGTTGAAATTAAAAGGTAATGAAATCGGGAAAATTAAGTTACCATTCAACATCCTGGAAAATATTATTACAACTCAAAATAGATTTTTAATTATTAGTTTTGTAAGAAAATATGAGAAACAAATAAATAACAATATTCTTGATGACACCTATATTGTTGCTCAAAGCATTCATAATATCAAAATTGAAATACCATAAAGCACTAATTATAATTATGATATTAAGTTTGATATTTACTGAATCTGCTAATTGCCAGATTTCTTTAGATTATTTTGGAAATACTTATTCAAAAAATAATTCACATTTTCGTTTAAATAGTTTTGAAAGTAATACATCCAATTTTAATTTTACGAAAGATATGGAACTTAGCACAACATTTAGCGGGATTTATAATGGCAGGTTAAATAGCAATCTTTATTCAATTTCATTTTCCAAGAAAATCAATTCTCATTATTTCTATATTAGATATACACCCGGCTTATTTCAACAATTTGTAATTAAAAGTGGAATGAATATTCAACTTCCGGATAGTATTGCACAGCTAAAAACAAAACTTAATTATGAGGAAAAGTTTGGTTTAGGATATGCCTTTAATTTATCTCGATTTTTTACTCTCGGATTTTCTGTTCGGTATTTTTCACAAGTATTTACTGAAGAAAAACCGGTTTTATTTTATACTGATTCTGTTAACTATATTTCTATACGAGATGAGATTACACAAAGTAATTTTTGGGTTGGTAATATTGGATTAACATATTTGCCGAATCCTGATTTTTTAATTACGATATTTTCAAATAATTTGTTCTTATCGCAAGAATCAACTCAAAATTATTTGACCGACCTTTATTCCTTAAAACGGGACAAAGGATTCACAGCAAAACTTTTTATTTCATTAGCCGAGCAATTCGACATAACAGCAGCTTATGAAACATCTAACTCTTTCTATACTGGATTAAATTTTTCTACTAAATTATCGAAAGGATTTATAACAGTTGGCGGTTTAATTTTTCATGATAGGTATCAGAAACCATTTTTTGCAGGTTTAATGCCTTCATTAAATTATTCAACTAATTTTTTCAGTATTACATTAAGCGGTATGAAATATTTTTCTAATAGAAGCACAATTCAATCTATTGATGATATGATAAAAAGGGGAATTCACAGCATTTCGAATAATTCTTACAGCGATGATAAATTATTTTTAACTCTAAATTTCTCATTGAGTTTAAC
>JARYLX010000383.1 GCA_029907415.1 Melioribacter sp. | reverse complement strand
ACTTACTTCAAGTTTTGCATTCGATTTTTTATCCACAATTTTTGCTACTCCTTTGGCTTGGTTAGTTGAACCGTCTTCTTCAATACAAGAATTGATTACTTCAATTTCACCATTTTCACTCAGTGAATATTTTGCTGTGGTTCCTTTAACACAGTGACTTTGAAAGCGATTTGGTATCTTAGCAATCTCATACCAAAGTCCTAAGTATTTGTTTATATCAACATATTCAACTGTCTTAAGTGGTTGTGGCTGCGAAAAGATATTAATGCTTAAAATGATAAATAAAATTATTGCTTTCATAAACCCTCAATTATTTTAATAATATTATTTTATTGAAAACATAATACTCGCCTATTTTATCTCTCTAAAACTTAATGTCGAATTTTATTTATTATCTGTTAATTAATTTAATAAAATCACAATGTATTTTCATATAACTTTCACTTTTAAGATTTACTCTTTTTCTTCTCTATAAGATTTAATGCTGCAGGTTTTTATATAAGTTTGCATTTCATTTGTTTCTTAATAAGTTTATAACTTTAATATAGGCTCGTATAACTTTTCAATATTGTCTTTCACTAAATTAGGTCAATAACTATTTAGTATTTGAAAGTAAGATTTCCAACACAATATAATGTATTTGTATTTATGCTCACTTAAGCTTTTACTTCGAGGTTGTTGTTAATCTTTTTTAAGAATCTCATACTCTTCTAAAGCTAAATTTTTATCACCCATGAAATATAGTGCCCATATTAAAATGTGTTACTGCATAATCAACGTTTGGTATATATTGTTTTTTTGAATGTATTAGTGGCTTCTATTTATGGAAAAACAAAATCACATTTATCATTTACAACATCATAGGTGATATTGGTTTTTATATTTTATCCTACACATTTATTAATTCAAACTCTCTTATGTTTATACTTCTGATATTGCTGAAGGAATTTTTTAGTTTATTATACTAAAGAGTATCTGCACTTGTGTAATGAGTAAGAGGGTAATTTAGAATGCAGAAATTTCTACTTCAGTCAATTTACTTTTTCCTAAGGAATGGATTCTTTAAAACCAAAAAGCCTTGTAACTTATTTAATTACAAGGCTTTAACAAGCGGGGCCGACGAGACTCGAACTCGCGACCTCCTGCGTGACAGGCAGGCGTTCTAACCAAACTGAACTACGACCCCATTAAGAACTTTTATTAAAGGCGCACAAAAATAGTAATTATATATTATCCAAACAAGATTAAGTCATAATTTTTCTGTCCCAAAACTTACTCCTACCGCACTTGCTGCTAATACAGCCTGGTCATTTTGTTTAACTAATTTTTGTTTTGAAATAGCTTCAGAAATTGGAACACTCTTTATTTCGTTTCCCTTAAGAGCTACCATTCTTCCAAATTGCTTATTTATTGCAAGTTTAATTGCATATGTCCCAAATTTAGTAGATAAAATTCTATCAAATGGTGTAGGACTTCCACCTCTTTGTAAATGTCCAAGCACTGTATAGCGTGTTTCCAACCCGGTATCTTCACTTATTTTTTTTGCAACATATTCACCAATTCCACCTAATTGAATTGGGTCTGTTCTTTTTGCATCTTTACCTTTGATGATCATTCCTTCTCCTTTTGGTTTAGCTCCTTCTGCAACACATACAATACTAAATCTTTTTCCCATCATATTTCTCTCTAAAAGTTTATCATAAATTCTATCCCATATAAAAGGTAATTCAGGAATTAATATAACATCAGCTCCACCGGCAATTCCTCCATTAAGTGCTATCCAACCAGCGTATCTTCCCATTACTTCAATAACCATAACACGATGGTGAGAAGATGCAGTTGTATGCAGTCTATCCAGTGCTTCAGATACAACATAAACAGCAGAATCATGCCCAAATGTTAAGTCTGTTGCTTCTAAATCATTATCAATAGTTTTCGGAACTCCAACAATATTCATCCCCATATCAATTAATTTTTGTGAGATATGCATTGTTCCATCTCCACCTATTGCAATTACAGCATCAAGGTTCCATGCTTCGTAATTTTTAAGAGCATCTTTTGAGCGGTCAACAATTTTAATTTTGCCATTTACTTCTTCAGGCCAATGAAATGGATCCCCTTTGTTTGATGAACCGAGAATTGTTCCTCCGGTTGCGAGTATACCAGATACATCTTTGTTGTAAAGTTCAATTGCTTTTCCTTCTACCAATCCCTCAAATCCATCAAGTATGCCCAGTACAGTTAAGCCATTGTCCAGTGCAGGTTTTGTTACACCTCTAATAACTGCATTTAAGC
>JARYLX010000382.1 GCA_029907415.1 Melioribacter sp. | reverse complement strand
AATTCATCATAAAGAAGATTTCTCCTTTTCTCAAATTCTTTTCTTGAGTATTCTAAAAAATCCTGTTGGCCTGTTAATGCTTCCAGTGCAGCTTTTTGAGAAATTGAAGAAGCATTTGATGTGCAATGACTTTGAATTTTATTCATAGCATTAATTACTTCGGGAGGTCCAGCTGCATAACCAATTCTCCATCCAGTCATTGAATACGATTTTGAATGTCCATTAATTGTAATTGTTTTTTGTTTTATTTTTTCACTTAATGATGCAATGCTTACAAATTCATAATCATCATAAATCAATTTTTCATAAATCTCATCTGATAAAATATAAAATTCACTTTCTTCAAGTATCGGGACGAGTTTTTCAAGGTCTACTCTTGAATATATACTTCCAGTTGGATTGGAAGGATTACATAGAATTAATAACTTTGTTTTATTAGTAATTGCGCTTTTTAATTGTTCTGGAGTGATTTTAAAATCTGATTGTTCATCAGTGTGAATAAAAACTGATTTTCCGTTTGAAAGTGCAACAATGTGTGGATAAGAAACATAGTATGGTGAGGGAATTATTACTTCGTCATCATCTTCGACAATTGACATAATTGCATTGAAAATACTGTGTTTTGCTCCTGATGATACAATTATTTCTTCTGGGTTGTATTCAAGTTTATTTTCTTTCCTGAGTTTTTCAGAAATTGCTTTTCGAAGTTCAAATATACCAGAGTTAATTGTGTATTTTGTAAAATTATTTTCAATAGATTTAATAGCAGCTTCTTTAATGTTTTGTGGAGTGGGAAAGTCAGGTTCTCCAACACTTAAGTCAATTAAATTTTCTCCCCTTGCTTTCATTTCGATTGCTTGTTGAGTAATTTTTATTGTTGGGGAAATAGTAATTTTATTTACTCTTTTAGAAAGATTTAGAGCCATATTTTATTTAATAATTAATTGGAATAAAATTTTTAGTAAATCAATTTAATGTAAATTATAGATTAAACCAATATGAGAACTTAATCATGAAAATATTATTTCCTGTTGTCTGCCATAAATTTTTTATATCACGCTTGAAATCAAATTCTCCTGGATTATCTTCATTAAACTGGTCATGAGACCATACAAAATATAAAATTGAACCGGGTTTTACTTCCCATCTTAATACTGCAGTACCTCTTAAGGATTTGAAATTGAAATCAGGATTTCCGAATGAAAAGGGTATTGCAGGGCCATTTCCATCCGGGTCAACAATATATTCATTATTGTCTTCATTATATTTTATGGTGGAATTATTTTGACCATAAATCAAATATGACATGCTCTTGGGTTTGCTGAGTTCTTTAAATTCCTGATAATCTCCTACAGCAAAAAATGGCTGCAGATAAACCTGAAAAGTTAATGATGGAGTAAAAGCCCAATTGAGCCTTATGTTTGCCGATAAAGTATGTTGAATTATCTTGCCAAAAACATATCTTTTATAATAAGTATTTACTGCATAAGAGTCTTCAAATTTATCAATCCATTGAGTTGGATTGATAGAATATGAGAACGAAGGACCAATGCTGAATTTTATTTGTGAATTTGGTTTCCAATCTAAATCAATTCTTATTCCTTCGTATACTCCGCCAAGTTTATCTTTTCCAAATTCATTTTCAAATTCCAGTATAATTTTTTTTCTTTCATCAGTTTCTACATTGAACCATATTCCCCATTCTGCTGGATTTTTAGCTAATGGACCACCTCTTGTAAGTGAAGGACTAAAAGCTTCGAATTGGTAACTTCCACCAATTGCAATGCTGTAATAATTTGTAAATGTTCCTTGAAATCTTCCCCAGATAAAATTGCTAATAATATTTCCATCATAATTATAAGATCTTGCGTGAGCCATAAAAATAAATTTTGACCTGAATATTTTCTCGGGTTCGAACCATCTGTATCCCAAAACAATATGTGTATTAATTTTATCGGCATTCCATTGGAAACCTAAATCGTTATGTTCAAATCCTGGTGAAACAGCTCCAACAGCTGCATTTATGTAAAAATTTCCTTCTTGCTTGTTTAGCATAAGTCTGCCATAATAGCCTGAAAGAGAAGTTCTTGAAGAATCAAGTTTTAAAAAGGTTGCATCAGGTCTTTGAAGATATCGATAAGGTCTTTGCTGAAGATCAAGTAAATATTCTTTGCTTCCTTCTACATAACTGCCGGCAAAAGCTCCTGTTAATACATAAACTTTTGATTCATCTAAAAAAGTCCATCCATCTATTCCAAATGTATATGCATTTTTTGATAAAATATTTTTTAATGAATTTGTGTGTAAATCCCTGTTAACTGTAGTGAAC
>JARYLX010000381.1 GCA_029907415.1 Melioribacter sp. | reverse complement strand
ATAATGATTTGAAATTTCCTTTCGATATTAAAATGTTCAATAATAATGAGGTTTATAAAATTATTAATGATTACCTGAGATTACCAAGTGAAAAAATCTTTAATAATTTTAATAGCGATATCAAGATCGAAAAAGTTAATGAAATAATTTCTCAACTTGATGATAGAAATAGATGGTTGACTAAAAATGTATTTATTTCTAATCCGTATATTAAAGGAGAAATTACAGGAGATGAAAATTCTGAAATGTACAGCAAAACATATGCTGGTGATAAATTTGATACATCTCCATTCCCAAACGATACCGATGAAAAATTTATTTCAACAAGATTGTTTATAGAGAATGTATCATATTTATTGAGATATCTTAAAACTGTTAATTAAATTTCACTTAGAATCATGCAGATGTTCACAGAGATAAAATTAATCAGCATAAATCAGTGCAAATCTGCGAAATCTGCGAGAGAAAAAATAACTTAGTGAGATAGAGTTATGAAAAAGAATATCATCCTTTTTATTTTTTTATTTAATCTTACTTGTTTTTCGCAAATACAATATGATATTATTGTTGCAATTGATGGAAGTGGAAACTTTAAAACAATAACAGAGGCAATTGCATCGCTTCCTATGTTTAATTATCACCGAGTTGTGATTTATATTAAGAATGGAACTTATAATGAAAAAATCCGTATTGAACAGGATTATATTACATTAAAAGGAGAAGACAGAGAAAAAACAAAAATTATTTTCAGCCAATTGAGAGAAGATTGGAATAAAAATATGGATGTAATTGGTCCTGGAGTAATTAATATTTATGGTGATGATATTATCTTAGAAAATCTTACAATCGAAAATTCACAACCGCAAATTGGTCCACATGCATTTGCAGTGTATGGATTTGGAACGAGAACGATAATTTATAATTGTAATGTAATAAGTAAAGGTGGCGATACAGTTTCTCTGTGGGATTATAAAACTGGGATGTATTATCACGCAAATTGTTATTTCGAAGGTGCTGTCGATTTTGTTTGTCCAAGAGGATGGTGTTTTATAAGAGATTCAAAATTTTATGAAGTAAAAGAAACAGCTTCAATCTGGCATGCAGGCTCTTATGATAAAAGTCAAAAATTTGTAATCGTAAATTCTCATTTTGACGGTGTAAAAAATTTTGAATTAGGAAGACATCATTACGAATCACAATTCTATTTGATCAATTGTTCTTTCTCAAAAAATATGGCTGATAAACCAATTTATCGTGTAACTTATAAAGATGACCCCAGTAGAGATAGACAATTTATTTGGGGACCAAGATATTATTTCTACAATTGTAAAGGTGATTCAGTAAATTATGATTGGTTCAAAAATAATTTGAATGAAGCCGAAGGTTCTCCACAAGCAGAAGAAATTAATCCTAAATGGACATTTAATAATCTTTGGGATCCAGAATCTACTTTGCCGATCGCATTAAAAAATTATTTTATAAAAAATAATTTATTAATACTTCAATTTGAAGAACCTGTTACAGTGATAGGCAAACCAGTTTTTAAAACTGATAATGGGCTTACACTTCAATTTAATTTTGGTGGAGAAAACGATACAATTCAATTGATTGCTGATAAGAATTTTACAAAAGATGATTTAAAGGGTTTGAAAATAATCAACGAAGCAAAAATAATTAGTAGTATTGCATCAATTCATGAAAGAACTATAACTCTAAGTTTTTGAAGTAAATAATTTTATTTCAGAAAATTATAAAAATTATTGTGCTGAATAATTGCAGGTTTTAGATTGTAGTAAAAACATAGAATAGTCATATTTAAGATAATTGTCATACGATAATTTAAAACAGAATTTTTTTCATTAATAATACTGTGAAAATATTTTTTGTAATTAGGAGCTGTTTACAATTAAAAATGGGATGCACAACGCAAACATTCAACTGGCTTGTCTGATTCGATAACAGATTTTTATAGATTACTTTTACTAATTTGTTAGCATCAAATTAAAACAAAAAAATATAAAATGAAGATATATGTTAGTTATATAGAATTAAAAACCACACTCAAGGAAATTTTATTGAAATATAATTTTGAAGAAGATGATGCAGAATTATGTGCTGAAATTTTCACGGAAAATACTTTAAGTGGAGTTTTATCGCACGGCATTAATAGATTTCCTTTGTTTATTGATTTAGTTCAAAAAGGGAAAATTAATCCTAAGTCAAAATTAGAAAAGATTATTTCATTTAATTCAATAGAAAGATGGGATGGGAATTATGGAGCTGGACCATTAAATGCATGGAGAATGACCGCGAGAGCAATTGAATTAGCAAAAGAATACGGAATAGGAT
>JARYLX010000380.1 GCA_029907415.1 Melioribacter sp. | reverse complement strand
AGCAATTAAGGAAAGTGAAGAAAAATTCCGTGCTCTTTCAGAATCAACCTTAGCCGGTGTTTATTTGATTCAGGATAATGTCTTTAAATATGTTAATCCTTCATTAGCTAATACTTTTGGTTATAATGCTGAGGAAATTATTGATAAACTGGGACCTGTAGATTTAACATATCCTGATGACCGTGATTTAGTAAAAGAGAATATAAGAAAGCGAATTGAAGGAAAAGTAAAAGATATTCGTTATGAGTTCAGAGGTATTCGAAAAGATGGCAGAATTATTTTTGTAGAAGTTCATGGGACACAAATTATTTATAGAGATAAACCTGCTATTGTTGGGACATTAATAGATATAACAGAACGCAAAGAAGCGGAAAAAGCATTACGTTTAGCAGAAGAAAATTTCAGACACACTTTTGATGAATCTCCTATTGGTATTCGTATTGTCGATGAACAAGGTAAAACTATTTATGCAAATAAAGCACTGCTTGATATTTATGGTTATGAAAACTTGGAAGAATTGATTAATACATCAGTATCGAATCGTTATACTCCAGAAAGTTATGAAGAATTTAAGAAGAGAAGAGAATTGAGAAAACTGGGTGTTGAAACACCAAATTATGAAGTAAGTATTGTAAGAAAAGATGGAGAAGTGCGAAATCTTAAAGTATTTAGAAGAAGAATTGTATGGAATAAACAAAATCAGTATTTGGTGAATTATATTGATATTACTGAAATAAGAAAGATAGAGAAAGCATTACGTGAAAGTGAAGAACGGCTTAATTTAGCAATAGAAAGTGCGAATATTGGTTTATGGGATCAAAATTTTGTTACAGGTAAGGTTATTAGAAATAAGCAATGGGCCGAAATGCTCGGTTACACACTCGAAGAAATTCAATCTGATTTGAATGCATTTATAAATTTAATTCATCCTAATGATATAGAAGTTGTGAGAGAAAAAATTAAAGAACATGAAGACGGCAAAACTGATATTTTCAGTGTTGAATGCAGAATGTTAACAAAGGATAAAAACTGGAAGTGGATTTTAAATGTTGGAAAAATTATAGAAAGGGATTCACAAGGAAAACCAGTGAGAGCAATTGGTGTTCACTTAGATATTAATGAACGTAAATTAGCAGAAGAAGCATTAATTAGAGCAAAAGAAAAAGCTGAACAGGCAGAAAAAATTAAAACCGAATTTCTTGCTCAAGTATCTCATGAAATTCGAACCCCGATTAATATTATTGTAAGCAGTACAAATCTTATTAAGGAATCTGTTTATGACCTTGTTGAACCTGAATACAGACAATTATTTACGAGTATTGATTCCGCATCATTTAGAATTATCAGAACCATTGACCAGATTTTAAATATGTCTGAATTACAAATTGGAGCATATCAAACAAATCCAAAATTAATTGACTTGAAAGATGAGATACTTGAAAATTTATTTAATGAGTATTTAAGATTAGCAGAATCCAAAGGTTTGAGTTTAATTAAGAAATATCATGTTGAAGATGCAAAAATTATTGCTGATGAGTATTGTGTAACTCAAATATTTGCAAATTTGATAGACAATGCTATAAAGTATACAAAAGAAGGATATGTAGAAATTTCACTTAATGAAAATGATAAAAAGGAAAAAGTAGTTAAGGTTAAAGATACTGGCATAGGGATTAGCGAAGAATTTCTGCCTCGTTTATTTGAACCATTTGTTCAGGAAGAACAGGGTTATTCAAGACCATTTGAAGGAAATGGTTTAGGATTGGCTCTTGTTAAAAAATATTGTGAGTTGAATAATGCTTCCATTAGTGTTGAGTCAAAGAAAAATGTGGGTACAACATTTAGAGTAGTATTTCATCATAAGAAAAACAAGTAATTATCAATTGAGAGGTGCATATTACAAAGTAAATTAAAGCTAATCAGATTTATCTTTCATTCCATTAATCGAAATCTTAATATTCTTACTTCTTAAATAATGTCTGCATTTAAATTTATATTGCAAATTTTTACTGAATGATGATATCATTAAGTGTAATTATTATTTGTCATTCTAAGGATACCGCCAATATTTTTTCCCCGTCATTCTGAGGAGACCGCTGAAAGCGGACGACGAAGAATCTAATTCCATTTTTTGTTTTTAAGAGATTCTTCATTCCACTTCGCTTCATTCAGAATGACGGTGTTATTTCTTCCCTGTCATTCTGAGGAGACCGCCGTTAGGTGGTCGATGAAGAATCTAATTCCATTTTTTGTTTTTAAGAGATTCTTCTTTCCACTTCGTTCCATTCAGAATGACTTTTTATTTTCAATTCAATCATCATAAAAAACTCACCCTAAATCCCTCTCTTAAAAAGAGAGGG
>JARYLX010000037.1 GCA_029907415.1 Melioribacter sp. | reverse complement strand
AATCTCGCCCTCTCCGCAAATATAAATAAACCTAAAATCGCAATCTTATGTAATTTCTACTTTCCATTAAATAAAGCTTTGCATTAAAAAAAGTCATCAATTTTGTCATCACTTTTTTGATGCTTTCTACGAACTCAAAGAACGTTTTATTAAATGAAAAGACCCCTCATGAAAAACTTAGGGCTTGGCGTCCCTAAAACTCTGAATGGCTTTCCATTAAAATAATTTCATACATTTGGCTTTGTATAAAAAGTTTATTATCAATTATTAATAAAAACTAAATTAACATAATTTAATTCTTGCTTAAATAGAGAATATTCAAAATACTTGCTATTGTTATTATCATTATTTAGATTTAGTCTTGATAATAATTAGGCAATTTCTTATGAAAAATATTATGATAGCAAGCTCTGTTTTCCTTTTTAGGGAAGGATTGAAATCCATCCTTAAAAAAAACAATAATTTTATTCTTCAAGATGAAATAACAAACAAAAAAGAGTTTTGGAATAAATTAAAAATATCACAACCTGATATTTTAGTAATTGATATTGATCAACGAAACTTCATACTTCATGATGATATAGATATGATTAATGAAGTCTCTCCATTAACTAAAATTTTGGTAATATCAGAGAATAATAAAAAGGATATTATTCTGAAAGCTATAAAAAACGGAGTCCTTGGTTACTTAACTAAAGAATGCGATGAAAATGAGATATTAATTGCTTTAAACTCTCTATCCAGAGGAGAGAAATTTTTCTGTAATAAAATTCTTAACATTATACTCGAAGAAAAAATAGAAGAACCTAAAAACGAGGCTGAATTAACAAAAAGAGAAATAGAAATAATTAGACTTATAGCGGAAAAGTATTCCAATCAAGAAATTGCTGATAAACTTTTTATAAGTATACATACTGTTTACACTCACCGCAAAAACATTATGAAAAAATTGAAACTGAAATCCCCTGTAGAATTAATTCTTTATGCAATTGACTCTGGGATTATTTAATATCATGCAATCCTAAAATTTTATACCTAAAATTGTTAAAAAAATTACCTAACCCAGTGAATTGTTATTATTATCAACAAAAAATAATTTTGTTGTTAAGATTTAGTCTTAATAAGAATTATGCACACAATAAAAATTAAAACTTTACATTTTATAATATTTCTCTTTTTGGGATTTTATTCACTCTTAAACGCACAACAAAAATTTACAATTTCAGGAATTGTTATTGATGAAGATCAAAATCCTATATCAAATGTAAATATAAAAATTGAGGGGACAAAGATTGGTGCCTCTACAGATATTAAAGGCAATTTTGAGATTAATAATGTTGATTCAGGAAAATATGTCATAGTTTTATCTGCTATTGGTTATGAAACAGAAAAAAGAATTGTCGATTTATCGGTAAATCATAAAATCTCACTAACATTTACCCTTAAAAAGAAAAGTATCTTATTAGATAATATTGTTGTAACTGGAACTCGTACAAACAAGAATATCCTTAATACCCCAATTAAAACAGAAATTGTAACTAAAAACGATATAAAAAATTTTGCATTTACAAAATTAGACCAAGTAATTATTGAACAACCAAATTTATTAGTTATTAATGAACCTTGGGGTAAGGGCGTTCAAATGCAAGGGTTAGACCCAGATTATACTCTCGTTTTAATTGATGGAGAACCATTAATTGGAAGAAATGCCGGCACCATTGATCTTTCTAGATTTTCTGTGTCAAACTTAAAACAAATCGAAATAGTGAAAGGACCCTCATCTTCACTTTATGGAAGTGAAGCACTTGCAGGTGTAATAAATTTAATTACAGATATACCCGACAATTCTTACAACCTGACTTTTCAATCACTCTACAAGACATACAATACATTAGATGTTATTAGTAATTTATCACTTACTAAAGAGGAAGTCTTTAAGCAAAATGATAAAATTTATATTTCTCTCCTTTTAGAAAGATTGAGTTCCGATGGGTACAAAATTAATTCATCATCTTTATCTTCAACCGTACCAGAATTTTATAATTACTCTATATCACCTATAATAAAATATAAAATTAACGATTCTTCTTTTTTTAAATTTAATAGCAGAATTTTCTTGCAGCAGCAAAATAATATAGAACAAGCATCAGTATTAAACGAAATAAAATTAGTTAATACTATCGATAAACTAACCGATTGGAACAATAGTTTATTATTCGAACATAGATTTACTTCATCAATTAAAACGGAAGCTAAATTATATTTTTCAAGATACTTTACAAATTCCAAATCAATTTTCCAAAATGATTACAGTATTTATGAAGAAAATATTTTTGACCAGTACTTTTATAAAGCTGAAATTAAAAATGACTTTTTGTTAGATACCAAAAATTATCTTATTGTTGGTGCAGGATATATTTGCGAAACTGTAAAGTCTGATAGAATTTATGATGGTAAAAAAAATACAAGCTCTTACTATTTTTTTGCACAGGAAGAATGGTTACCAAATGACAAATTCGATTTTGTAATTGGTGCTCGATTCGACCATCACAGCGATTTTACTGCAAGGTTAAGTCCTAAATTCTCGATGCTTTTCAAACCTTATAACTTTCTAAAAATTAGAGCATCTATTGGAAGTGGATTTAAAGCACCAACGCTCCAGCAGCTTTATCTTAATTTTACAAATGCTCAAGTTGGTTACAGTGTTTATGGTTCTTCAAACATTCAAGAGTCTATTAAACAACTATTAGAATCGCAGCAAATCCAAAGGATATTAATAGACCATAAAAGCATATCAAAAATTCGTGCTGAAAGTTCTGTTGGTTTTAATCTGGGAATAGAATACTCCCCCACTAATTCATTTTTCGCTTCAATAAATCTTTTTCGAAATAATGTTAAAGATTTGATTGAAGCAAGTCCAATTGCAATCAAAACAAATGGACAAAGTGTGTTTACTTATTTCAACATTAATAAAATATATACTGAAGGAATTGAAACTTCGTTAGCATATTCCCCATTTGATAATTTTTCCTTTTCTATCAGTTATCAATACTTACAAGCAATAGATGAAAAAATTCTTAACGAAATAAGGAATGGCAAAATTTCAAAAGTTGGATCTAATGGAAGAATAAGGTTAGTACGAGAATCAGAATATGGCGGACTCTTCAACCGTTCAAATCATTCAGGTACAATTAAACTTTCTTATCAAAATATTGAACTGGGTATTTTAGCAAACTTGAGAGGAATTATACGCAGCAAATATGGATTTGGTGATACTAATGGCAATGGAATTCTTGATGATAAAAGTGAATATGTTCCTGGCTATGCTGTTTGGAATTTTACTTTAAAAAAACAAATAAAGAATAATTTAAATATTGTTTTGGGAATAGAAAACATTCTCGATAAAACTAATCCACAATTTATTCCTTCGTTACCTGGCAGAATTATTTACGGTGGAATAAATATAGAATTTTCAAAAAACACAATTGATTAACTATTCTAAACATTAATAAATTAGGAGTATACATGGCTAAATTATCAAAACTAAATTACAAAGCAATAAAATATTTTTTGATTATCACGCTAATCGGATTAATTACTACAAGTTGTTCTAAAGACAATCTAACAGAACCTGAAGCACCACCACAATCGGCAAAAGTTCATACAATATACAATATACCTGCGGATACAGCTAATCAAAATAAAAGCACATATTTCAGATTTAAGGATAGTACAATTGTTACTGGTCCTGATACTGCCACTGCCAATTGGGATATAGCTTTCAATAAAACTATAATTTTTACAAACAGTGGCAGCAGCGGTCCTGGCAAAGGTGGCGCTATTGTTTTAAGAAATGTTAATTTTGAAGATGTAATCGAAGCCCCTGAGACAGGTTATGATATTGATTCTACATCAGCGCCGGCAATTCCATCCGGCTCCGATAAAGGCTGGTATCACTATTCAGGTCCACCAAATCATTTAATAACACCTATACCCGGGGTAGTTTTAATTATAAGATGTGGAAATGGTAAGTATGCCAAAGTCCAAATATTAAGTTATTATAAAAATGCACCACAAAATCCTACAGGGAAAGAACCTTCAAGATTTTATTCATTCAAATATTTTTATCAAGATGATGGTTCAAGAAATCTTAAATAAAACAAAAAAGGAGAATTAAAAATGAATAGAAAAATTTTAATACAATCACTTTTGTATTTATTAATTAATACAGTCGTAATATATGCATCTCATTATAATTTTACCCAGTATAATTCAGATAAACCCCTATCTAAAAAGAAAATTTCTGTTATAATTGTGGGACATGGAGCTCCTGCAAAAGATTTTCCTAAACTAAGCGAATATTTTAAGCTACATGATACTCATTCAATTGAAGCAGAGTTATTAGAAGAAGAGTTAAGAAACTGGCCTAGAAATGCCAATAATGACCCTTACTGGGCAGGTTTTATCGAAGTAATTAATGAATTCAAAAAACAAAATAAAGAATTTTATTCTGTGTATTATGCTTTTAATGAAATGTGCGGACCTACAGTTGAAGAAGCTCTTGAACATGCTGCTCACGATAACCCTGAGATAATAATTGTGACAAGTATAATGTTTACACCAGGAGGGAATCATTCTGAAATAGATATACCTGAAAAGATTGAATTATTTAAGGAAAATCACCCAAATATAAAAATTATTTACGCATGGCCTTATAAAACCACAGATATTGTTAATATGCTAAGTAAACAAATCTATAGTTTTATTGAAAAAAATTAATTATTGATGGTATTGTAAAAATGTATAAAGTATGTTATGGTATTATTGGTTATTATAAAATTTGAGTCAAAAATTTTCTTTAATATTTGTTTTCTCTCTAAATGTTAATTACAAAATAAATGTTTATCTTTATTTTTTATTAAAAAAATTATAATGAATTTCATCATGAATAATATAAATAAGCTTAGAAACATCGCTATAATCGCTCATGTTGACCACGGGAAAACTACATTAGTTGACCAGATTTTAAAACAATGTCAGATATTTCGTAAGAATCAAATTGTTCAAGAAAGATTTTTAGACTCCAATGATTTAGAACGAGAACGCGGTATTACAATACTTGCCAAGAACATTAGCATCCCTTTCAATGGTTATAAAATTAATGTAATAGATACACCTGGGCATGCTGATTTTGGCGGTGAAGTTGAACGTGTTCTAAAAATGGCAGATGGCGTTTTACTTCTTGTTGATTCATTTGAAGGACCGATGCCTCAAACAAGATTTGTGCTGGAAAAAGCTATGAGTTTACACTTAAAGCCAATCGTTGTAATTAATAAAATTGATAGACCTGATAATAGGCCTCAAGAAGTGTTAAATGAAATTTTTGATTTATTTATTGAACTTGATGCTGATGAAGAACAATTAGATTTTCCTGTTCTTTATGCAAGTGGCAGAGAAGGCTGGGCAGTTTTTAACCTCGATGACGAAAGAAACGATTTAACACCTTTACTTAATGCTGTAATAAATTATATCCCTCCACCACCAAATAATTCTGGTCCTACACAAATTCAAATTTCATCTCTTGATTACAATGATTATGTCGGAAGAATTGGCATAGGCAGAGTTTTCAGAGGAACTCTTCAAAAAAATGATAATTTATGCATTATTAAAAGAGATGGAACTATTCATATTGTTCAGCCAAAACAATTATTCGTGTTTGATGGATTAACGAGAACAGAAGTTGAAGAAGTTGTTTGTGGAGATATTTGTGCAATTGTTGGAGTAGAAGACATTGATATTGGCGATACTATTGCTGATGCAGAAAATCCAGAACCTCTGCCAATAATTTCTATTGATGAACCAACCATAAGCATGACATTTACAGTGAATAATTCTCCATTCTATGGCAAGGAAGGAAAGTATGTAACATCACGCCAATTAAGAGATAGACTTTATAAAGAAATGGAACATAATATTGCTCTAAAAGTTCAAGATACAAATTCACCTGACGCCTTCAAAGTTTCTGGAAGAGGAATTTTACATTTATCTATTCTAATTGAAAATATGAGACGTGAAGGATTCGAACTTCAAATCAGGGAACCGAAAGTAATTTACAAAGAAATTAATGGGAAAAAAGCTGAACCGATTGAAATTTTAGTTGTCGATGTTCCTGCCGAATATGCTGGCAAAGTAATAGAATTAGTAGGTCAACGTCGTGGTGAATTAATTAAAATGGAAAATAAAGGAAATTTACAAAAACTTGAATTCCATATACCATCAAGAGGATTAATGGGATTAAGAACCAAAATTCTTACAGCTACATCTGGCGAAGCTACTATGCATCATCGCTTTTTTCAATATGAATATTTTAAAGGAGCAATTAACAAATCTAAAAATGGTGTAATAATTTCGATGGATGAGGGACCAGCCACAGCCTATGCAATTGATTCTCTTCAGGATAGAGGTAAATTTTTTATTGAACCTGGTGAAGTTGTTTATAAAGGACAAATTATTGGGGAACATAATAAAGAAAATGATATTGAAGTTAATATCCAACGCGGTAAAAAATTAACTAATATGAGAGCTTCTGGTTCAGATAAAGCAATTAAAATTGTTCCTCCAATTAAATTTACACTCGAAGAAGCTCTTGAATATATTGAAGATGACGAAATGGTTGAAGTAACTCCGAAATCAATTCGATTGAGAAAAATTTATTTAGATCCGAATGAAAGAAAAAAATATAATTTAGGTAAAGCTGTATAATTATTTTATTAAAAGATTAACAAGATTAACAAATTGTCAAGATTACTTAATTAATAAGGTTATAAAGATTAAAAGATTTTAAAAGATTAAAAAATTCCAAGATTTAGAAAGATTATCTTGTTACTAAGATTATAAAATTATCAACACTCAGATTCATTGAATGATACATTCTTTGAGAACTTTGCTCTTACCTTTGTGAACTTTGCGTTTCTAAATTACAGAATTGCTATATCAGTTAAACCGTGCCTTCGACGGAATTAAAATGACAATTATACTTTTCCTGTCATTCTGAGGAATCCCACCGAAAGGTGGAGGACAAAGAATCTATTCACAGTTTTTGTTTTAAGAGATTCTTCATTCCGCTTCGCTTCATTCAGAATGACTGCGTTATTTTCCCTCCTGTCATTTAGATTCAGCGGGTTTTCGCTGATTTTTTCTGCGTTTATCTTGTATTTTATTTTTTTACACTCTCAAAATTTTTTTGATTTTTATCTTACTATCACAAAACTATCGCTTCGTGTAACAAAGACATAAAAATTACATTAAGAATCACTTTATTTTACGAAAGTCAATTATTTTATTTTTCTCGGCTGATTTAAATGCATTCAATAAGGTCTTAACATCATTATATCCTTCTTCAAATGTATTGATGAACTTTTTACCTTTTACAACTGCATTATAAAATTCATTAAACTCGTTTTCAAAACCGCCGTCAGTTTCTACAATGATTTTCTTTGCTTTCTTATTCTCTCCATAAATTTCAATTTCATTATTAGTCGTGATTATAGTTCCATTATCTCCAAAGATTAATAATTCGTTTTTGTAAATACCATTTACAGAAAAGTAAATATTTAATACTCCTATCACACCGCTTTCAAATTCATAATTAAATGAAAAAGTATCATCCGTGCCAATTTGTTTTCTTATTGATTTTTTAATAGCATACCCATATTTAACACTGCCGAAAAGTAGTCTTAATGCAGCGATATTATGTATTCCTCCGTCATAGACAAAACCACCAGGATATTTATTTTGTTGTCTCCATTTTGTTTGAGCATATTTATTCTTTAATGAAAGATTATTAAATACATTCCAGATTACTGAATAAACATTCCCAATGATTTTTCTTTCCAATAATTTTTTTATTTCTAAATAAAGTTTGTCGCATCGATAATTTTCTGCAAGAAAACATACAACGCTTTTCTTTTTTGAAACATCTACTAATCTTTTTGCTTCAATTAAATTTGCTGCAAGAGGTTTTTCAAGAAATACATGTTTATTTGCATTAATTGAATCCACAGCAGTTTTATAATTTAATTCTATTGGAAGAGTTATATCGACTGCTTCAACATTTTTATCTTTTAATAAATCTTTATAATCAAGATAATAAGGGACATTCCCTACGAGTTTAGAAAATTCTACTGCTTTTTTTTCAGTATGATTGCATACTGCAGTAATTTCGAATTTGTCGTATAATTTTTTAAGTGCTGGCAGATGAAGTTCTTTTGCAGCAATTCCACAGCCAATTATTCCCAATTTTATTTTTTTCATAAATTAACCTTAGATTTTTTTGAATATACTTTTACAAAAATAAAAAACTCCCTCTTTTGGAGGGAGTTTATTTTTGGGAGGGGTTCTTTAGTTTGTTAGTAGTTTTTCTTTATATGCAAGAGTTTTTGACTGTCCATTATTTCTATTATCAAACTTAAAACGACTTATTAATTCTTTAAGATTGGTTGTCATTCTATTGAGTTCATCTGCAGCAGAAGCAATTTGCTGTATTCCAGCAGCACTTTCATTAGTAACTTTGCTGATAGTTTCTACATTTCTATTAATTTGTTCACTTGTAACACTTTGTTCTTCACTTGCAGCTGCTACTTGATTTACAACATCAAGCACTGCATCTGAAGCAAGAATAATTTCTTTCAAAGAATCGCCAGCTTTTTGAGCAAGAGTTTTACCTGATTTTACTTCACTGCTTCCTTCACTCATTGATTCAACAACATTTTCTGTTACTTCCTGAATTCTCTTAATCATATCCGAAATTTCTTTTGTAGCTTTAGTTGTTCTTTCAGCTAACTTTCTAACTTCGTCTGCAACAACTGCGAAACCTCTTCCCTGTTCGCCAGCTCTTGCAGCTTCTATAGCAGCATTCAAAGCAAGTAAATTAGTTTGATTAGCAATATCATCAATTACCTGAACTATTTCTCCAATTTGTTCGCTGTTCTTGCCTAATACCTGAATCTTTTCAACTGCTTTTTCAACGAACTCTGCAATACGGTTCATTCCTTCAACTGTTTTTTCAACAACTTCTCCACCTTCACGAGCAACCTGTCCTGCTTTCTTTGATGCATCTGAAGCTAAAGTTGCATTTTTAGAAGTGCTTAAAATTGTTCTTGTCATTTCTTCTACTTGAGTAACAACCTCAAGAGCCTGTGAGCTTTGTTCCTGTGCACCAGCAGCCATCTGTTCGGTTGATGAAGATATTTGTTCGCTTATCGAAGCTGTCAAATTAATCATCTCAGCTATATTAGATAAAATATTTGTTAATGAATCGCCAAGTGTATTTATACTGTTAACTATTAACTTATGGTCTCCTTTAAATTCACCGGTTATTCTTGCATTAAAGTTACCTTTAGCCATTTCTTCAAGAACTTCAATACCGGCTTTAATTGGCATGAATAAAGCATCAAGAGTTGAATTTACACCAACAATAATTTCCTGATATGCACCATAGAATTTATTAGCATCACCTCGTTTTGTAACTTTACCTTCGATAATTTCATCTGTCAAGTTTTTCATTTCTAAAATTAAACTCTTAAGATTGCTGACCATCAACTCAAAACTTTGTGATAATTCATCATCTTCAGATAATACCTTAATATCAACATTAAGATTTCCTTTTGATATTTCAATTGCTGCTTTAATTTTATCATGCTGAGCGTGTCTTAATTGTTCAAGCATCTCAGAAAGTTCACCAAATTCATCTTTAGAGTCATATTGAACAACTTCTTTAAAATTACCAACAGAAAATTTTGCAATCACATTTTTTAAATATTCTACAGGTTTTGTAAGGGAAGATACAATTTTTGTAAAAGCATAAAGGAAAAACAACATGCCAGCAATCATACCTGCAAATATTACTATTCGAGATGATTTAATAGCATCTGATAAATTTGTATTAAGAGTTTCTCCTTTTGTACTCAAGCTTTCTTTTAAATTCTGGAAATTACTCAACATTTTCTCACCAATTTCTTCTCCCGAAGTTGTAGCAACCTCAGCAGCAAGTTCATAATCTTTAATTGCAGCAGCACTTAGAGTTCCATCAATTACTAGGCTTTTATAATCTGCCCACGCTTTATTAACCTCTTTTAAGTCTTTTTCAATTGAAGTCCCTTCATACTTTTTAATCAAATTAGTTAAAGATGAATCAATAGAATTCTTCATTTTAGCAAGGGACTTAAGATTTTTTTCCATTTGTGGTTCAAAACTCGGGATGGAAAATTTAAGCAATGTGTTTTTTATACCCTGAAACTCTCTATAGATTAAATCAATTTCATTAGAAGGAGCTATATAATCAGAATAAATCTGATTTTTATAATTGTTGATTTTAAACATCTGTACTAAATCGTTCAAAATAACTATGGTACAGAGAGCTCCAAGAATAAAGTATGAAACACGAAGCTTAGCTTTGAACTTAAGATTTTTTATCGATAACATGGCTATCATCTATTTTTGTTATTAATTTAACTTAAATACAAATGACATTGTTAATTTTACTTTTACAGGTTTACCTTCTTTTTCACCTGGTTTAAATTTACTTGCTCTTAATACTCTCTCTACTTCTTCGTTGCAGCCACCACCAAGACCCTTAATAATTTTAACATCATCGACACCCCCATTTTCATTTATATATGCCATTGCTATAACTCTTCCTTCAATTCCTGCAGATCGAGCAATACTTGGATAATTAATTTTTTTCATCAAATTTACTAAACCTTCTGCAGGTTCTGGCATTACATCTGCTATTGGCAAGTAATCTTCATCTCCAGGTAAAATTATATTTTTACCTGCAATAGTTTTAGATGAAAATATAATTACAAATATTAAACCAAATAATACATAATAAGAACGCATACTTTATACTCCTAAATATTTTTTTACAATTAATAAATTCCATTTTTATTTAAGAACCCGGAATAAGCTTTATCTGAAACTTGAATATGATTCGTAAGCCACTTTGTTAAGAAGTTCATCAATTCAAACGATATATTAGTTTTCCCTGATTTATATTCCGTCATAAAATCATCAACTTTCTTGACAAACATATCATGCTCTTTCTTATGTTTAATTTTATCTGGATAATTATATTTATCAAATAATTCTTCCTCCGATTTAAAATGTGTTTTAGTATATGCAGCCATTTCAAAAAGAATTTTTGTGAGGACTTTGCTAGATTCACCCTTTTTCATTGCATCATGCAGTTCATTAATAATGCTTACCAGTTTTTTATGTTGATTATCCAGTCCCTTTATATTAACACTTAGATTATCACTCCAGTTAATTAATGCCATAACATATCTCCAGAATTTTCATTTATATTATCGTTTAGTTAATAAATTTTTTAAGCAACATTTTGAAAAATTTTTAAATTATTCTTCATTATTTATTGCACTTAATTCTAACTTCTCGTTTGATGATAAAATTTTTTCTAAATCTATTAGAATTAATAATCTATCTTCGAGTTTACCAACAGCTTTGATAAATTCTGAATTGACATTTGTTATCAAATCCGGAGGTGGCTCTGTTATTGAAGCTGGAATACGTAATACTTCTGTTACAGCATCAACAATAAATCCTACAGTTTTACCTGAAACTTCTACAACAATAATTCTTTTATCTTTATCAACTTCTTTTCTCGAAAGACCCAATTTACTTCTAAGGTCAATTACAGGAATTATTCTCCCACGTAAATTCACAACTCCATCAACAAAATCTGGTGCATTAGGCACTTTAGTTACTTGCATCATTCTTATAATTTCCTGGACCATTAAAATATCAACAGCATATTCTTCTTCAGCAATTTTAAAGCCTACAAGCTGAAGTATTTCAGCTGCTTCATTTTTGATTTTTGATTTCTCAGACATCGTATACCTCAAAATAATTTTAATACATAGTATTATCGCAAAAAACTAATGTATGTTTAACTATAAAAAAAGGCAGACAAAAATTTTTCATCTCTGCCTGCCTTTTTAGGAGTATGTATGTTAAAGTAAAGGTGAATACAATCCAGTTGAATATTCCACAATTTACTTACCTTTCAGTTCTTTAATTATGGCTTCAGCTACTTTGTTAATTACTTCCTCTGAATCATAAAATTTGTTAGCAATTTTCTGCTTAATTTCTTCCAACTTTTTTGAAGCCATTTCACTCTTTGCTAAATCTCTGGCTGCAGAGGAGATTTCGATTTTATCCTTATCTTTTAATTCGCCCGAACTTTTAGAATCTTTGTTCTTTACCTGGTTCGGCGTTTGTGTAAAAGGATTATTATTTGATATACCTTTTATTTGCACAGTTTCACCTTAGATAATTTATAATTTTTCTCTGGCTATTTAAGCTGGATAACTCTTTTTCTAATTTTGAAGCTGCCAACTTAAATTGCTCTATTAGATTATCGTATTTTTTTTCAATTAGTTTAGCCCTATCACATACTTCTGGAACATTTTTTTTAAGATAATCAACTCCGTATCTTTTTATTAATTCATCTTTGATTTTTTGAATGACCATCATGGTTTCTAAAGCAAGCTGAAATTTATCTTCAAAATTATCCGGTGTAATTTCATCAAGTTGAATTGATAAATTATCCAGAAGATTAATCATTGCACTGATTGTGTTTTTTAAATCGTCCATCTCAAATTATCCTGTTAAACTTGTATATGATGAAGTACCAAACAATGAAAAATAATTTTGATACGATAATAACTGTGCCAATTGCATTTGCATCTTTTGATATTTTGACCTCATAATTTCAGCATTTTTGTCTATACTTTTTTGTGCAGCCGTAATGCTGTCGCTTAATGAGGATATAGTTGTATCAAAACTTGATTTTGATTTTGCAATGTAGCCGTCAGCACCAAGATACGGATTAATTCTATCATATAAATTTACTGCAATACCATTGGTATCCAAAGTAAATAAATTTATTAGTTCATTTAGATTATTATTAATAACATCTTCCAATCGGTCGGAATCACTAAGAATCAAACCACTATCAACATTAAATGTTATACCAATTTTAGATAAGGTATTTATTTCATTATCTGGAATTCCTGTAACAGAACTATAAGCAATATTACTTAGTGTACTAAGTAAAGATGAAGCTGTTATATCTCCAACAAATAAACCACGAGAGGAATCAACAGTCTTGGATTTATCTTTTATGTATTTATATACATCATTAAACTTTGTAATAAAATCATTAATCTTATCTTTGATTTTTGTTACATCATTATTAATAGATATTTCAACATCAGCATCAGAAGATTGCATTACTGATTTTAATGTAATCGTTGTGCCGTCAATTAAATCACTAATTGTATTTGAATTTCGTTCAACATCAACTCCGTTAAATGTAAGTTTAGCATTTAGTTGGTCAGTAGTATAAATAAATCCCGGAGTATCATTGCCTGAATTTTGCACAAATGCTTGTCTTGTTGTACCTAAATTTAATCCGATAGCTGAAAGAGCTGTATTACTGCCAGTTTCAGAAATTTCTGTAATTCTGTAATCATAACCTGAATTTTTAGACTTTATTGATAATTGTGAATATCCTGTTACAGGTGAAAAAATAGAAGCACTTACCAATCCTGAAGCACCTTTCTCTTTTGTTACATTAATTCCAAGTTCGCTCAGTAAAGTTCCGGTATCATTTTTAATCGTTATATATTTTGATGAATCATTGACAGTAATTTTCAATTGATAATTTGAACCATTAATAATTTTTTCTGCAGTAAGGCCATTGATGGAATTAACTTGAGAAACAATACTATCTATTACATCGCTGTAAGTACCTGCTGAGTAATTTATTACTGTTTCTGTTCCATTCAAGTCAATTACAAAAGAGCCTGATGATGTTGTGCTACCTGTAACTGATGAAGAAGTTATAATAGCTTGGTCGGTGTTAATTGCATTCTGAACTTTTTGCATCAATGTACTATTTGATATCTGCCCATTAGTAAAATCTGAACTTTCAAACGTAACTGAAACTTTGCTTATAAATTCACCGCCTGAACCATCGCCAGCTTTAATAATAAATTCATGAGTGCCTGGTTCTGTAATTATTGTTGATGCTGCACTTGAATTTAAATCTATTGATAAAACAGTGTCGTTCTTTGCAATCTGATTTATTCTAATTGAATGAGTTCCATCTATTGCACCTGAAGTAGCAATTACATTCAAGAAATTTGTATTAGATGATACTGCTGCTTTAGAATAGAAAATTGAAGTAGAAGATGCATTCTTTAATTCACTCAAAATTGATTTCAAGCTATCTAGTTTGCTGCTTAAAGTTGAATAAGCAGAGTTAAGATTTTCATAGTATGATTTACGTATTGTTAAAGGAGTAATTCTTTTACTCTGCTCGTTAGTCTTATAAGTATTAATTAAATTATTGATACCTGATGTTGTCAGCGCATCATATGCCATATTTTTATCTCATATTTTTTAAGGCATTAACCCATGTATCGCGAAGTTCTGTCAAGATTTTCAAAACAATTTGATTATTGTGTTTTCTCATCTGCTCCTGACAATACTGATAAAGTCTTAATAGCCCAATTGAAATTTCTTTTGCAGCAGGGTCGTCAAAATTGAGTGAATTAATCAATACCTGAATTGCATCATTTGTTTTTAGCATATCATTTTTCTGGCAATTCAGAATTGCAAAATCATAAACTTTTAAAATCAACTCTTGTGGAGTTGCATTATTAATTTGATTGAAGATATATGGATTACTCTTATTTCTTAAAGTTTGAGCAGTATACATTGTTCAATCCAGATAATTTTTATTTATAAAATTTCCCCCCGAATAATCTCGGGGGGATAGTTGTCAATTAATTCTCAATTAACGGAATAAGCTAAGAACTTGTTGTGGTGCTGTATTCATTTGAGCAACCATAGCTGTTGCAATTTGCGCACCAATTTGGCCCTTGGTTGCATTCAACTGCTCCATTGCTACATCCGCATCGAAGATGTTGCTAATTGTAGCTGTATTGTTTGCGATGGCGGCGGTTAAGTATTCTTCTCTTGAATCAAGTGTCTGTCTTAAGTTACCTATCCTCAAAAGTGCATTGCGAACATTTGTTGTAACATCA